>CAYUVM010000725.1:0-2679 GCA_964447935.1 uncultured Cytophagia bacterium
ATTCCCGAGAGATGCATAAATTTATTGGCTTCATTTTAACCGTTACTATTCCATTATAGGAAATCGTGTTTATAGAATCAAGGTATTTCTCCCTTGATTTTTCTTTGTTTTTTACGTACTTTTTCTTTCAGAAAGGATAAACACAGGTTTGGTCATGGTGGAAGCCAGGTTTTATCGTCGCGTCGCGAACAATAAAGTGTTGTGCCATTTATGCCCGCGTTATTGTGAAATCGGCGACGGCCAGACTGGATTTTGTTTTGTTCGTAAAAATGAAGGCGGCGGGCTTTATGCGCTATCCTATGCAAATCCTTACGCCGTCCATATCGACCCCATTGAAAAAAAGCCCCTCGCCCATTATCTACCCGGCACGCGCATTCTGTCGATTGGCACGGCCGGCTGCAACCTCGGTTGCAAATTCTGCCAGAATTGGGACATTTCCAAAGCTCGGTACGATCACGAGCGCGCTTATCAATTTACGCCCGAACATGCCGTCGCGGAAGCGTTGCAACATGGTTGCGCGAGTCTTGCTTTCACTTACAACGATCCGATCATTTGGGCGGAATATGCGATTGATCTCGCCAAACTCGCGCATGCGTATGGCCTCAAAACAGTTGCCGTCACCGCCGGCTATATCACGCCGGAAGCTCTGCCGGCATTTTTTGATCAGATGGATGCCGCCAATGTCGATCTCAAAGGCTTCACCGAAAAATTTTATCATAAGACTTGTCTCGCGCATTTGGCGCCGGTTTTGGAAACCTTAAAAGAACTCAAGCGCCGCGGCACAACATGGTTCGAAATCACCAATCTGATCATCCCAACCCTCAACGATGCGCCGGAAGAGATTCGCGACTTGTGCCATTGGATTCTCGACAACCTAGGGCCGGAAGTGCCGTTGCATTTTACCGCATTTCATCCGGATTTCAAGCTGAGGCATTTGCCACGGACTTCTGAAAAGGTTCTCGAAGAAGCGCGGCTGTGGGCAATGGATCTCGGCCTGCATTACGTGTATGTGGGAAACGTGCAAACTGAGGCCGGTAACAACACCTATTGCCCTAAATGCCAAACGCTGCTCATTCGGCGCAATTGGCATATCGTGCAGGAGATCAATTTGCGCGAGGGCTGCTGCCCGAGTTGCGGGCATAAAATTCCTATGGTTGAAAGCGAATTATCGCAGCGGCGGAATCAGGCGCTGCCGCTGTATGAAGTGTTGGCATAATGCCGAGGCTCAATCATGGCGGGAAAGAATCGGTGTTGCGATTTTTTTGAATAAAGGCGTGATAGAGGTGAATCAATTAATCAAGGCGAACGATAATGGCCGGTGAAACCGTGCACAACCTGAATCCGAACGCTGGAATAACGACACCGAATGCACCGAAAGCCCGGCTTTTGCTTGTCGATAGCCGCAACGCCTGGTCGGGGCGGTTATATAAAGTTCTTTCTGAAAACAGTATCGAGTTGGATGTGCTGGCCTCCGCACAAGCAGCGCTGAGTTTTTTGCAGTCGCGTTTCTTTGACGCATTGCTGCTGGATGTGCCGTTGCCCGACATGCCGGCGCCGCAAATGGTCGCCATCACGCGCAATCGTTTTCCGTTTTTGCCGATTGTGATTTTAGCGGAAGAGACTGGCATGGCCGAGGCCGTCGGGGCGCTTAAAGCCGGGGCGTTTCATTTTATTCCGGCTAATTTTGAGCCGCGGCAAGCGCTGGGCGCGCTTCGCAAAATCCTCGCGCTGCAAAACGAGCCGGTGACGCTATCGCGCGCCCTGCCTGATTTGAAGCAAACCATTCAATTTAGCTTGCCGAGCACGTTGGATTATATTACCGGCGCCGCCGCCCATCTCACTGAAACGCTGGTTCGTTTTGGCATTATCACCGTGGAGGAACTTAATATTAAAGTCGCCCTCGTCGAAGCTTTAACCAATGCTATGGAACATGGCAACGGTTTTGATCCCAAAAAACTCGTCAAAGTCGAAGCGAAATTTCTGGAAGACAAAGCCGAAATTAAAATTACGGATCAAGGCAAGGGATTTAATCACGAAAAGTTGCCTAACCCCACCGCGCCGGAAAATTTGTACAAACCTCGCGGCCGGGGCATTTATATGATTCATCGGTTGATGGATGAAGTGCATTTCAATCGCAAGGGCAATGTCGTGCAGCTTGTCAAGTATCGGCGACCGCCCAAACCCGCACCGGCATAGTTCACCCCAACTTTCCCCATTCTTACCCCTACTCGCGCTCTTACTCTTTTTGATTGTTTTAAAGCGAGTGAGAGCAGGAGAAAGAGTACGAGTAGGGGCTTATAAAAAAATATGCAAATTCTAAGGAGGCAGGAAAATGTCATTTGTTGCTGAATTACAACCGCAAGAATTGTGGAAGCATTTTGACGAAATTTTAAAAATTCCGCGTGGCTCAAAAAATGAGCAGAAGATGCGGGAGTATGTGATTGGGGTGGCGCAGAAACACGGCTTGAGTTATCAACAAGACAAAGTTGGAAATGTCGTCGTGCGCAAACCGGCTACCCCTGGCCGCGAAACCGCGCCGGCGGTGGTGTTGCAGAGTCATTTGGATATGGTGAATGATAAAAACACTGATGTGCAACATGATTTCGACAAGGATCCGATCAGTCCGCAGCGCGATGGCGATTATATGAACGCGACCGGCACGACGCTCGGCTCGGACAA
>CAYUVM010000726.1:0-2679 GCA_964447935.1 uncultured Cytophagia bacterium
ACGAACGACTTGAGCAGAACACCCAACAAATCGGGCAAATCAATGACCGCGTTCAACGTTGAAAATGAACGACGCTCTAAATTTTGAAACATCATAGGCTCACGTTTAATTAACTCATCCTAAACTCGGCCGCGCCACAGGCGCTACGTCCTTGATTCTTCAGAATAAAATGTCATTCAGCAGAAATCGGCAAAATTGTTTTCCGCTAAATCATGAAATCCATTTACCGGCTGATCATTTTGTCTGTTTTTTTTCTTGCGAATGACAAGTCGCTGCAACCGCTATTATTTGACTTCGACGGTGGCGCCGGCTTCTTCCAATTTCGCCTTCATTTGCTGCGCTTCGTCTTTGCTGGCGCCTTCCTTCAACGTCTTCGGCGCGCCATCCACCAAGTCCTTGGCTTCTTTCAAGCCGAGATTGGTCAAAGTCCGCACCACTTTAATGACATTGATTTTGTTCGCGCCGGCACTGGCCAGAATGACGTTAAACTCCGTCTGTTCCTCAACCGCCGGAGCTGCCGCCGGAGCGCCAGCCGCGCCCATCGCGGGCATTGCCATCATCGGCGCCGCGGCTTTCACGCCCCAACGCTCTTCCATCGTTTTGACCAGGTTGACGAGATCGAGTACCGACATCGTCTCAATAGATTGCAGGAGCTCTTCCTGCTTCGGGGACACTGCGGTAGACACGGTGAAACCTCCTTGATTTACGAAAAGTTGCTTTTAAAAAATGCTACGTTATTATCCATCACTGACATCGTCATTTCGCAAAAAATCTCATTTGTAAACAGAAGCTATTATTAATCAATAACAAGATTCCTACGGAATGACAGAACTACTGAAAACCGATGACGGCATACGGCTCACTGCGCCGGCGGCGCGGCAGCGGGTTCTTGCTCACGCTTATCCGCATACGCCTTCGTCACATAGACAAAGCTGCTCAACACGGCATTCAAACTGCCGACCAAGTTCGTCAGCGGCGCATTCAAGACGCCGACCAATTGCGCGAGCACTTCTTCGCGGCTCGGCAATTTGGAAATCGCCTCGGCCTGTTTCGCCTCGAAAAATTGCCCTTCATAAATAATCGCCTTGATGGCCGGCTTCTGATTGGCCTTCATGAAATCTAAAATCACTTTCGCCGGCGCGCCCGCGTCTTTCATGCCAAACGCCAGCGCCGTCGGGCCTTCCAAAAACGGCACGAGTTTTTCAAAACCGGCCTGTTCCGCAGCAATGCGCACCAACGTGTTTTTGCTCACCACATAATCGACGTTGGACTTGCGAAAATTGCGGCGCAGGTTCGTGACCGCGGCGACCGTTAAGCCGGTGAAATCGGTGAGAAAAACACTTTTCGCTTGAGCAAATTTTTCGCTCAAGAGCGCCACCGCTTCGGCTTTTTCCGGCCGGATGACTCGGGTTTGTTCCATAATATTTTCTCTATAAACTTTTTTGTAGTAACCCCTTCAGGGGCACAGTGCTCAACTTCGCTTTAATTTGCTATCGCAGCGCCTAAAGGCACTACTACGAAACTACGCTTTCGCCTCGATCGTGGCAATACTGCGATCCAACGCAATCCCCGGCCCCATGGTGCTGGAAATCGTAATGCTCCGGATGTACTGGCCCTTCGCCGAGGCCGGCTTCAGGCGCACCACCGTGTCAACAAAAGCGCGGATATTATCGGATAATTGCGGCTCGGAAAACGAGGCCTTGCCGATGTTCACATGCAAAATGCCGGATTTATCAACGCGAAATTCGATCTTGCCGGACTTCACTTCTTTCACCGCCTTGCCGACATCCAGCGTAACCGTGCCGCTTTTCGGGTTCGGCATCAAGCCGCGCGGGCCGAGCGTCTTGCCCAACTTACCGACTTCGCCCATCACATCCGGCGTGGCGATCATCACATCAAAATCAAACCAGCCTTCGTTGATCTTTTTGATATATTCATCAAACCCGACAAAGTCGGCGCCGGCGTCTTTGGCCTCTTTTTCTTTGGCGCTTTTACACAACACCAACACGCGCACGGTTTTGCCGGTGCCATGCGGCAATGCCACCGTGCCGCGCACCGCTTGATCGGCATGACGCGGATCGACGCCGAGCCGCACCGCAACTTCCACGGTTTCATCAAATTTCGCCGTCGCGGTTTTCTTCAGCAACTTCACCGCATCATCCAGCGAATATTCTTTTTTGGGCTCGACCAATTTTTGCAATGCTTCAAAACGACGACTGGGGTTCATATTAACCTTTCCCGAAAATACGCCAAGCGTCTAGCGCTAAGCGCAATCTGAATTTCACTATGCGCCACGCGCTCTGCGCTAGGCGGCAATCTCAATTCCCATGCTCCGCGCCGTGCCTTCCACCATGCGCATAGCCGCTTCAACATCATTGGCGTTCAAATCCACCATTTTGGTCTCAGCGATTTTCCGCACCTGGTCTTTGGTGACTTTACCTACTTTGTTACGGTTCGGTTCGCCGGAGCCTTTTTCCAGGCCCGCCGCTTTTATCAATAAAATCGAGGCCGGCGGCGTCTTCAAAATGAAGGTGAACGACCGGTCGGAAAAAATCGTGATAATGACCGGAATGACGAGGCCCGATTTATCCGCCGTTCGCGCATTGAACTGTTTGCAAAATTCCATAATGTTCCCGCCGTGCTGGCCGAGCGCCGGACCGACCGGCGGCGAAGGATTGG
>CAYUVM010000727.1:0-2677 GCA_964447935.1 uncultured Cytophagia bacterium
GCCCCATCGGCTCATTTATTTTCCTGGGTCCGACCGGCGTCGGCAAAACCCAGCTTGCCAAAGAGCTTGCCAAATATCTTTTTGAAAAAGAAGACGCCTTGATTCGTCTCGACATGTCCGAGTATATGGAAAAATTTTCCGTGTCGCGCTTGACCGGCGCGCCGCCGGGATATGTCGGTTACGAAGAGGGCGGCCAGCTCACCGAGAAAGTGCGCCGGCATCCGTATTCCGTGGTGCTCTTCGACGAAATCGAAAAGGCGCATCCGGATGTGTTCAATATTCTGCTGCAAATTTTGGATGACGGCAGCCTGACCGACGGTCTCGGGCGGCGTGTCGATTTCAAAAATACGATTTTGATTATGACTTCGAATGCGGGCGCGCGGGAAATTAAAAAAGCCGGCGGCTTCGGTTTCTCGACGCAGGAGGCGGAGATCGATTATTCGAAGATGCAGACCAAAATCATGGACGAGGTGAAACGCCTCTTTAATCCAGAATTTTTGAATCGCGTCGACGAGTTGGTGGTGTTCCACAATCTCGAGAAGGAACACATGGGCCAAATTATCGACATCGTGGTCAAAGAGATGCTCGGCAAAGTCTCGGATCGGCAAATTGAAATTGAGCTGACGCAAGACGCGAAAGATTTTATCATTGAAAAGGGCTTCGATCCGGTTTACGGCGCCCGGCCACTCAAACGTGTGATTCAAAAGTTCATCGAAGATCCGGTGGCCGAGGATATGTTGAAAGGAAAGTTTAACGACGGCAGCCAAATCAAAGTTCTCTACGAAGGCAACGCCCTCACTTTCATCGAAACCAGCCGTAAGGCGGTGATCAAGAAAGATTCCAAGACGCCGGCCAGCCCGCCACCGCAGCCAGAGTCGATTGAAAATTAAGTATTGCCAGTTTTAGTTAAAAGCCCGATCGTTCGCGAAGAATGATCGGGCTTTTTATTTTGGTACGCGTGGGCCGCGTCATTTAATTGTTCACCGAATCAAAGAATAAATCTTCATCTTTATCCGCACGCGTATGAGGGTGCCGGTACAGAAAAATCAACAATTCGGGAAAAGCTACGACAATGCTTTTCTCCTTGTGATAAGGCCTTTCTAGGGAAAGAAATGTCTTGGCGCCTGCGAATCTGTGAGGCTGTCCTCTGTGTGGTATCTTTCGATAACCTATTCGACAATATCGTTGTAGCTGTCTTGGCGGGACGCCAGCGCGCCCGGTATTTTTTTTATTGGCGCCGGGGGAGGTGAAACCTCCTCTTTTCATTTCATTATAATGCCGTAATCTTTTAGGGAGAGATTGTATGGAGCGTCGGAATGTTGGGTGTCAGCCGAATTCAATGCGGAAAATTCTTATTGTTGACGATCACGCCATTGTGCGGCAGGGTTTGGCGCTGTTGATCAATCAAACTGCAGGTTTATCGGTTTGCGCCGAGGCCGAAGAGGCGGAAATCGCGCTGCGGCTCGTCCGCGAAGAGCAGCCAGATCTGGTCATCGTCGATCTCACGCTTAAAGATGCGAGCGGGCTGGAATTGATCAACCAGATTAAACTCCTTCATGCAACATTGCCGGTGCTCGTGCTTTCCATGCATCATGAGCCTTTTTATATCGAACGCGCGTTCAAAGCCGGCGCCAGCGGCTATGTTACCAAACAGGATCGTGCAGAAAATTTGCTTTTGGCCATTCAAACCGTCTTGAACGGAGAAATGTATATGGATCATGGAATTCGCGAACAAATGTTGCATAGTTATCTCGGGCGGCCGGTGGCACGTTCAGGCCCGGCGATTGAACAACTCACCGCGCGGGAATTCGAAATTTTACAAATGCTGGGACGGGGCGAAGACACGCGGCGCGTTGCATTGCTGAAACATATCAGCGTCAAAACCGTCGAAACCCATCGCAATAATATCAGGCTAAAACTTGGCCTGAAAACCAACACCGAGTTTCTACAATATGCATTCAAATTTGTGCAAAGCCCGGCGTAACGTGATCACGTTCGAAATTTATTCGAGTGGAACAGTGACGGTGATCTGTGTTCCTGCACCGGGCTGGGTCAGTAAAACCAGGGTACCATTTAACGCTTCGGCGCGGGCCCGCATATTGGGCAATCCCATGCCCGCCGCAGGTCCGCTCTTTTCTGCCACTTGAAAACCACGACCATTGTCAGTTATCGTTAAGATGATTTCTGTCTTTTGTTTATCGAGGCGAAGCGTCGCCTGTTGCGCCTGCGCATGTTTGCTCACATTGGTTAAAGCTTCCTGGGCGATACGATAGAGGCCGAACTCGAAGCGGGCAGGCAGGCGGCGAAGGCGAGGGGCCGAGAAAAATTCGACATACAGACCGCTTTGTTGCGAAGTGTGTTGACAGAGTTGTTGCAAGGCCGGTAGCAACCCGTTTTCGTCAAGCGCCAGCGGCATCAAATCCAGAGCAATCCGTTTGCCTTCAATGATGGCGTTGTTGAGCTGTTCTTCAATTGCGGCAAAATTTTTTGCATGCGCCTCGTGATTCGCAGCCAGCAGGGGTTTCAAAGCTTCCAACCGGAATTTAATGCCGGTTAATATCTGTCCCAAACCGTCGTGCAATTCGCGAGCAAAACGCCGGCGTTCTATTTCTTGTGCTTCGCCCATGGCGGCCGCCCGAATGAGTCGGTGCCGCAGGTGCTCATTTGTTTCCTGCGC
>CAYUVM010000728.1:0-2677 GCA_964447935.1 uncultured Cytophagia bacterium
TGCTAAAATAATCGCGCTCTTCTTGATAAACCAGCGGCTCGGCGAGCGAGAAAGAAATCTGCGAACGAATATCCGGCAACGCGAGATGCACCAGCGCATCGTTCCGGCGCTTGCCGGCGATGGCAATTCGCCGCGAAATCGCGCAGGGAATCACCGGCAGATTCAAATAATCCTGATGCTCACCAAAGAGGCAGACGCGTCCGGGTGTAGAGACTTTTAAATATTGGGTTACAGCGTTCATGGTCGAAGTTGAAATTTTTACTATCCGTGCGATTGTGCAATATATTGAATTCCATTTTAGAGTCAAGTGAAATTAAACGCTTGGTTTTCATCCGGCGATGATATTATATTGATCCTTATCTGATCATCACGAAAGGCAGCTTCAGCATGAAAATAATTTCCTGGAATGTCAACGGCATTCGGGCCGCGATCAAAAAAGGGATGTTAGAGTTTAATGGCCGCACCGCGCCCGAGGTTTTGTGTTTACAAGAGACCAAAGCTCATCCCGAGCAGGTCGATTTTCTTTTGCCGGACTATCAACTCTTTTGGAATTCCGCCGAGCGGCGCGGTTACTCCGGCACGGCGATTTTCACCAAAACCAAACCGCTGAGCCTCAAGAATGATATGGGCATCGCCGAGCATGATCGCGAAGGCCGCGTGATCGCCATGGAATTTGCGGACTTTTTTCTCGTTACCGTTTACACGCCGAATGCTAAACGCGATTTATCGCGGCTTGACTATCGCGTGCAATGGGACGCAGATTTTCTAAAATATCTGAAAAAGCTGGAAAAGAAAAAACCAGTCATTTTCTGCGGCGATTTAAATGTCGCCCATCAGGAAATTGATCTGACCCATCCGAAAGCGAACGTCGGCAACCACGGCTTCACTCCGCAAGAACGCGCCGGGTTCACCAATTTTGTCAATGCCGGTTTTGTAGATACGTTTCGTGAATTTCATCAAGAGGGCGGGCATTACACGTGGTGGAGCCAAATCAGCGACGCGCGGGCGCGCAATGTCGGCTGGCGCATTGATTACTTTTGCATTTCCGCCGCCCTGCGACCGCGCTTGCAGGAGGCGTTCATCATGCCGCAGGTGTTCGGCTCAGATCATTGTCCGGTGGGAATTGTTTTGAAATAATCCGGCCCACCGCCCGGGTGGTGATCAGAGTTTTTATTTAACGATTAACACAATTTTTCGTACATTGCAACGTTGTGCGTTGGCCTCTGTAGCTCCGATGGATGGAGCAGAGGTTTTCTAAAACGTCTTGTTAGAATCAGCAGTCGTTTCAAATTTTCTTGTAACTTTTTGTAAATCAGTATAGCTGCAGGCCATAAGGCAACCGCAATTTGAAACAGATTTTCCATTATTTCAGATTATTTCCGCCTATTTTTGAATCAGTTTCCTGAAATGAAGTATTGAAAATCGCATTCGCAAAAATTTCCTTCGTCCGCAATATTTCATCGATGTCCGTCTGCGTGATGGCCGCATCAAGGCCTAAGTTTGCTCCCCAAACTTAAAGTGCTTTTCAATTTAAGGAAAAAATATCGGAAAATTAAAGCGAAAAACAAACATTTTCTGAACGAAAACCCAAACGCCCGGCTCGACTGAACTCGCCGAAAGCGCAGAGAAAAGCAACAAGAAATTCTCCAATCTCAGAATGGTTCGCATAATCCCGCAGACAAAAACGAGATATTAAAACTGGAAAACAAAATTTGCAATATCAAAACGGCTACTTGACCATGGCAGGCAGCAGATAACGGGTCATCAATTTGTCAACTTGCGGGTGTGCGTAAGATTTGTTGTAGGCGGTCGCGGTAATGACCACGACCAGGCCAAGTTCTTTGAAGAGGAAAATTTTGTTGCCGCCGTTGCCGCTGCAATAAAATGTTTCATACGCTTTGTCGCCGACGGTATAGGTTTTGTTCCAAAACAAGTAGCCATAAAATTCATCGGCTGCAAAGGGCAACCCGATTTGTTTGGACAAGCTGGCGGCAACCCAATCGGACGGCAGGATTTGCTGGCCGTTCCAGACGCCGCGGTTAAGATACAACTGGCCGAATTTAGCATAATCCAATGCCGTTAATTGCAAGCCACCGGCGGTGTTCGCCACCTTTTGCGGGGTATATTGCCAAACATATTTTTGAATACCCAGCGGGCGAAATAATTTTTGCTCGGCATATTTTTCCAAGCCGCCCGGCACGGACTGGTGCAGAATGTCGCCCAACAACACCACGCCGGCGGTAAAATAATCCCACTGTTGACCGGCCTTTTTGGCCTCATCCATCGGCAAGTTCAGCGCGAATTGGACCCAATTGTCGGTGGGATACATTTTCTCTTCATTCCCCGGCGAAGCGTCGTCATTGTCGGAGCCGGCAAAAGCCGAACTCATGGTCAGGAGACTTTGCAGCGTCACACTGTCTTTTTTCGCCGAGTAATGAGCAAACGTATGCAGCGAATAAAATTCTTTTAGGGTTTGCTGAACGCCTTCGAGATGGCCGTCATGAATGGCAATGCCGGTCAGAGCCGAGGCAAAGGTTTTGCCCACGGAACGGGTGTCGTGCAAACTGTGGCGGGTGGCGCCGTTGAAATATTCTTCGAGCCAAAGTTTGCCGTCTTTAATTACTACCTCAACTTTCTGACTTCGTGGTTTCAGGCTGTAAAAACAGGGTTGCGGCGG
>CAYUVM010000729.1:0-2677 GCA_964447935.1 uncultured Cytophagia bacterium
AATCGCATCGCATGATTCATCAAGGCTTGCCGCACTTTCAGGCGAAATTCTTCCAGATCGACCGGTTTGGTGAGAAAATCGAAGGCGCCCAAGCGCATCGCTTCGACCGCTGTGGCAATCGTACCGCGGCCGGTGAGAATAAGCACCTCGGAATGTTCTGGCTTCGCTTTCGCCGCTTTCAGCACGTCGATGCCGCCGAGATGGCGCATGTGCATGTCGGAGATGACCAGATCGAAAGGCGTGTTTTGTAATTCCGCAATTGCCGTTTCCCCATCCGCCGCAACGCTGACGCGGTATCCGTCCTTGGTGAGAACTTCGGCGAGCAAAACACGAATGGCTTGTTCGTCGTCAACGACTAAAATCGATGCCATGATGTTGAAAAAATAAACCCGTTTGCCGGTTGACCTATTAGCCAGTTAACAGTTAAACGGGCTAACCGGCTGCCCATCTAAACATTCTCCTTACAATTGCATTTCAACACCACCAGCGTGATATCATCGCTCTGCGGCGCGCCTTCGGTGTGGTTTTTAACCGCGTTGCTGATTGCTTCGATCATACCGGCGGCGGAAGTATCGCGTCCGGCGCGGATGATTTCTTCCAAACGTTTTTCGCCAAACTCCTCATCGTCGACGCTCATCGCTTCGCTGACACCGTCGGTAAACATCACGACCCAATCACCGGCGCGCAATTGTTTGGTTTCACTCTTGTAGGGCGCATTCGGAAACATGCCCATCAACAACCCGCCTTCATTCAATGTTTCAAAGCTGCCATCCGCGCGCCACAAGTAGGGCGGATTGTGTCCAGCGCTGATCGAGGTCAGCATGCCGTTTTTTCGGTCAAAGATCGCGAAGAACGCCGTGATGAATTTATCCATCGTGGTGTTCTGATGCACGAAATTGTTGATGCGAAAAACGATTTCTTCAAAAGCCACGTCCGTGGTCGTCATTGCATGCAGCGTGGCTTGCAGGTTGGTCATCAATAGCGCCGCAGGTACGCCTTTGCCGGAGACGTCCGCTATCGTGATCAAATAACGGTTTTCATCAATGGGGAAATAATCGTAATAATCGCCGCCAACTTGCCGGGTGGGAATGTTGATCGCCGCCAGCTCAAAGTCGCCAAGCTCCGGCGCCTCTTTGGGTAGTAGGCGTTGCTGAATCTCCCGTGCAATCGCCAATTCCTCTTCGAGCTTTTGCTTCTCCAGCGTTTCCTGGAACAGACGTGCATTCTCGATGGAAATCATCGCGGCGTTGCAGAGCGTCGAGGAGAAATCGAGATCGTCTTCCTGATACTCGGCTTTGGTGATTTTTTCGCCGAGCAACACGAGGCCGCGCACCACATTTTGGCTGACCATCGGCACCAGCACTTGTACGCCGTTCGCCTGAAAGGTCATTCGTAGGTCATCTTCCACTAATTTGCTCGTGAGCGCCGGCTGGCTGATCTGCCGGAGCCGGTTGCGGAAAGTTTCATCCTGCAACGCTTTCAACTCCTCGCCGCGATAGCCTTTGTTCACACGCACATCGAACTCGCCGCCTTCATCAGTAAAAACCATGCAGCGCTGCGCCATCAGCTCGCCCATCAACGCATAGGCCAGTACGCTCACAATTTTGTCGCCATCCAACGTCGAATTGATTTCTTTGCTGATTTCAAACAGCGTGTTGAGTTCCTGGTTCTTCTTGTCGAGCTTGCGGTTGACATCATTCAACTGTTGAAAGATGAGCGCATTTTCCACTGCCGTGGCGGCAAGGTTCGCCAGCGAATTCAAGTATTCGAGATCATTGGGGCTGTAGTTCTGTTCGGTGGATTTGGTGCTATACACCATAATGCCGAGACAACGGTTATTGGAAAAAATCGGCACTGTGAGCCGAAACCCCAGCTTAATCAGCAGCGCCGCCCACGGCTCGCTTTCCACCTCGTTTAAAAATTGCGGGCTGGGCTGAGTCAAGTTGATTTCAAACTCCTGCCCGATGTGCGTGCGTGGAATGCCCTTAAGCGTTTCAACGACAAACCGGTGTTCGCCGCGTGCCAGCAGCACGAGCCCCTTGCCAATCATCATTTTGCCCATCGGCGTGAGCAACAATGTATCGAGAATGTTTTTAAGTTGCAACGACGAGTTCAGCGTGCGGCTCACATCGAACAGGGCCTGCAAATCGACAATGCGCTCGTCCAACTCGCGCGAAATCCGATGATGCGAGTTATTGGTGCGCCGGCGGTTCTGGTCACGATAACCGGTGGGCTGCGAAGGACGCGTGCCGCGCACGCCGGTGCCGCGTTGCATCGCGCCACGATTGACATACGTTCTGGGGCGAACCTCGAACGGGGCGTCGCCGCGGGTGAGCGCCGTCTTGCCGGTCTTCCGGCCCGGCCGCGAAGGTTGATTTGAATCCATGTGATTTCTACCCAATCTTAAAAGTGTAAATAAGGAAAGGAAAATTGTAACGCTTCAACCCCGAACCGTTGGTGGAAATTGTCATTCCCGAGAGTCGGTATTTATGAAGCGCAGTGCTTGCTCCGGAACGGATACAGGCAGAAGGGCCGGTTTAAACGGCAAAAGCATCCAACGCAGATAATTACAAGTGTTATTAAATTATTTGCGTCGTTAAGTTAGCATGATTTGTGTTATAAGTCAGTTCGGCCTGACTTCGGTCTGGTCGGAGTTTTTGGAATTCTTGTCCAAAAA
>CAYUVM010000730.1:0-2673 GCA_964447935.1 uncultured Cytophagia bacterium
TTAAACAGGTCGCTAAAAATTTTGTGGCTGTCGACGGTCGTGCGCAAATAATGATAGCCCGAGGAGCCGCCGGTGCCGATTTTCGCGCCGATCATGCGTTGCACCATCAGCGCATGGCGGTAACGCCACGTGGTAAAAAGTTCGTCAATATCAACCAGCACGGTGAGCAGGCGAAACGGCAGGTGCAAAATCGGCTCGTCACGATAAAGATTGATCAACAATGCGGCGCGCGTGGCCGGCAGGGACAATCGCCGCTGCCCCTTTTGCAACAGTTGTTGATATTTATCTTCGTCAAACAGCGCCGCAAAACTCTCGGCGGTTCTGGCCAACTCGAGCAATTGCATTTCCTTTTCCGGCGCGGCGAGCGTGCCGTTGTTTTGCACGATGTGGCGGTCACTTTCCAACATTTTTGCCACCGCCGCGCGATAGCTTGCCCAAAAATCAAATCCCTGAAAATTGAGAAACGGCGTCCGTTCCAGCCAGCGCGCGACAAGATCAAACAAGGAAGCGTCATTTTCAATTTGCCGGACCGCATCTTGATGCGGCGAGGAGAGTCGCGAGGCGTAGGAAGCTTTGTCGTACATCTTGCGCAGCTCCGGTTTCAGGCCGAGCTTGTTTTCGATAAAACGGAATTGATAACTTTGAAACCCGGAGGCCGGGGAGAGCAGATCGCGAAACTCGAGAAAATCCAGCGGCGTCATCGTTTCGAGAATGCGCAATTGTTCGATGATGACTTTTTGAATTTCAGTGATGCGTGCAAGCCGGGCCACGGCGATGCCGATGGCTTTTTCTTCAACGTAGTCTTGTTGAAAAATTTCAATAACGGAATCCAATTCATGCAGAATTTGCTTGAACCACAACTCATAAGCCTGATGCACGATAACGAAAAGCATTTCATCATGCGCCGGTTTGCCATATTCAACACTCTTCGGTGATTGACTGGAAAGGAGGCGGTCGAGTTGCAGATAATCGGCGTAATACAGCGGCGGGTGCGGGCGTTGCATGAAAACTCACTTTGCTTGAGGTACAGGTTGCGCGGAAAAGCGGTCGAGATTGGCAAAAAATTTCATGCCGGCGGCAAAAATTCCCGCAGCATCCGCTTCAAATAAACTCCGATCATTGCCTTGCGATATTGCGGCGAGTATGCGACGTTGCGATATGGCGTCACGCGACTCATAATATCTGCACTCACGGCATCGATCAACTCCTCGGTAAGTTGATCGCCAACGAGACCATCGGTGATCTCATCAAACAGCAGTGGCGTCGTGGCCACGCCAGTGAGTGCAATCTTCAAATGTTCGATTGTGCGTTCATTGAGATCAATCGCCACGGCTGCGCCCAGCACCGGAAAATCCATTGAATCGCGCACGCGCAGTTTCATATAATTCGCGCGCAGCGTTTGCGCTTGGCTCGGAAGGAGCACGTGTGTCAAAATTTCTTCTGGCAATTTAACGTGACGCGTGATGCCGTCGTGCGTAAAAAATTTGTGGGAAGGAACTTCGCGTTTGCCTTCTGGTCCGTGCAGCACGAACGTCGCGCCGAGCGCCATGAACACCGGGGCGAGGTCGCCGGAATAGGTGGCGTAGCAAATTTTTTCCTGCGGCACAACTAAACAGACGTTGCCATCGGCTTTCAAGCAATAATCCTTTGAATCGCGCCAGAACAAGCTTTGATTGAAATAAAAACAGCGCGTGTCCAACATAATGTTGCCGCCGACCGTACCGGACTCCCGAATGAGTGGCGTGGCAATGGCAGCGGCAGCGACGGGAAGTACCGGCAGATGCTCGCGCAAAACTTTACTATTCTCGACATCACTGAGTCGGGCCATCGCGCCAATTTTCGCCGGCGAAATTTCATAAAGCTCTTTGATGCCGGAAAGGCTGATCACGTTCGCGCGCGGATTCAGCCGGCTCTTATAATTCGGCAACAAATCCGTGCCGCCGGAAACAAAATCAAAATCGCCGTTGCAGGAATTGGCCAGCGTGACCGCCTCGGCGAGGGTTTCAGGTTGATGATATTGAAATGCGGGGAGGATCATGGTCGTTTAATCAAAAAGTAAATTCTATTGCGAGTTGTTGCTTAGCAGGATGCTGAAAAGTCAATTTTTACTCCAAAACACGAATGATGTAAATTTGATGCACCTATGAAGTCCTTAATTATAATGGAAGCCGATTTGGGCAAAAGCCAAACTATGTAAGTTGTTTATGAAAACAAATTTGACTAATCAAACAAATTTGTTTGAGGGTTTTCGATTCCTCAGCTTTTCCAAACTACTTGTCCCAAACCACACATGTTATTAGTGCCAGGGAAATTATACTTTCTGCATTCATCTGGATAATCCGAAGTGGCATGTAGTGTACATTTCGCACGGCACCATTTTCCATCCCCTTCCTTATAAGCCTTGATCAAATGTTTGCAGGCTTCAAACTCAGGCTTAATACCATTTTGGTAACCGGGCACACCATGAACCTCAAATGAAATACAACAAGCACCCGATTGTAAGCATTTCACTTCCATGACTTCAATTCAAAAGTTATGTTACAACACCTGATCAATCTAAAGACACCAGAAATTTGCAAGGCACATTCGTTGTTATGAAGCGCGAAATCTATAAATCCTTAAATCAACTTTCTGACTTGGCGTTTTAACCGCGATTTTATTGGCTGTTTTTAG
>CAYUVM010000731.1:0-2670 GCA_964447935.1 uncultured Cytophagia bacterium
CGAAAAAGAAACTGCGCGTCATGAACGAAACTTCCGCATGCGATTCGGTGAGGCGGGGATGCAGCGCGACGCCGCTGCCGCCGAGACGTTTGTGAATTTCATCGCGGATGCGCGGATTGAAAATGCCGACAATTGCTTCGCCGTTTGCCAGCACCATGCCGAAAATCAGCACGGCTAACGCGCCGCTGCCATGAAAGCTTTCCACCGCGCCCATCAGCAGAAAAACAAAACCGATGGTCATCAAATAAAAGAACGGGCGCGTGGAAAGATGGCTCAGCATCCACAGCCAGATGAGTCCGCCGGCAAGCGCAGCGCCGGCGCCGATCAGCATGGACTTTCCCAATTGGCCAGCGAGAATTGATCCGGAGATGTTGCCGTTTTCAAAGCCGAGCAACGCCAGCACGACCATCACCGCGAGCGCATCGGAGAGCGCCGATTCCACGACGAGCAAAGGTCGCATGGGAGAGGTGGGCGCGGCACGGGCAAGAACCGGTATCACAATCGGCGCGCTGGTGCAGGCGAGCGCCGCGGCAACTGCCACCGCCGCCGGCCCTTGCGCGTTCATGCCAAGCAGCAAGGCGTAATAGATCATAAACATCGCCGCGACGAACGAGAGCGCCGCCAGCAAGATCGCGCGTCCGGCTTGTTTGATCGTATGTTGCAGATCAAGATCCAGACCGCCTTCAAAGAGAATGATCGTCAGCGCGATGGCGCCGAAAAAAGGCATAAAAGGGCGAACGGTTTCCGGCGGCACGATGCGCGTAATCGGCCCGAGAAAAATGCCAATGGCGATGAGCAGCAGCACCGAGGGAATGCGGGTCTTTTCGAAAAAAAGATTGCCGATGAAACCGACGCCGATAATGCCGCCGAGCAAAATGAGCAACGTTGCCGCCATACAAGGCCTTGAAGTGATGATGAAAAGTTAGAATAACAGAACAAAGAATGAGCAAAAAAAGTATAGAACTTTCGTTATAAAGTCAAGCCGTTCTTGACATTCTGGAAAATAGTTCTTCTTTTAAGTAGGCAACATGTCGAGCCGTGCCGGCTTCGCACTTTTAAATATTGCGTCTGCTCAAATGCAGTTTATTCGGAAAGGGAAAACATGGCAAGAGGAATGGAAATAGTTTTAAGTTTTCGTCGTCGCATTGTCTTCGCCGTGATATTGTTTTTATCAACCTCGGCCTTCGCCAGCGAAGGCGGCCACGCCGATCCCGTTGCACCGGTTCTCGTCGCGCTGATCGTCATTCTCGCCGTGGCGAAATTGGGCAGCGAGGTTTTTGAGCGTTTCGGCCAGCCCGCGGTGCTGGGCGAATTGCTCGGCGGCGTTTTGCTCGGCAATTTGATTTTGCTCAATCCGGCGTGGAATTTCTTCGAGCCGCTGCGCGCGCACGTCGTGCAAGAAAATTGGGCGGTGGTCATCGACAATTTGGCGCGCCTCGGCGTTATCATTTTGCTCTTTGAAGTGGGGCTGGAATCCACGGTGCAAGGGATGATGAAGGTCGGCGCTTCGGCGCTGCTCGTCGCCGTTCTGGGTGTTGTCGCGCCGTTCATTTTGGGTTTTGGCGTGAGTTGGCTTTTCATCAAGGAATTGCCGGCGGAGCTGGCGGCCGTCGTGCCCGCCGGCTTCAGTTTGAATTATATTCACCTGTTCATCGGCGCGGTGCTGTGCGCCACCAGTGTCGGCATCACCGCGCGCGTCTTCAAAGACCTCGGTAAATTACAGACCAAAGAAGCGCAAATCATTCTCGGTGCTGCGGTAATCGACGACGTGCTCGGCTTGATCATTCTCGCCGTCGTTTCTGGTATCATCACGGCCGCGGAGTTAGGTCAGCCGCTGGCAATCGGCGCGCTGCTGCGGTTGATTGGCGTGTCCATCCTTTTTCTCGGTGGCGCTTTGGTGTTGGGCGTTTTCCTCATTCCTAAAATCATGAAACAATTGGCAAAATTGCGCACCTCGGGCATAATGCTGATTTCGGCGCTGCTCTTCGCATTCGCGCTTTCTTATCTTGCCAATGCCGCCGGACTCGCCGCGATTGTCGGCGCGTTTGCTGCCGGATTAATTTTAGAAGAAGTTCATTTTCACGGTTTTCGCGAAGAGATCACGATAGAAAAACTCCTCAAACCCATCGCGACATTTTTAGTGCCGATCTTTTTTGTGTTGATGGGAATTCAAGTGCGGCTGGAAACGTTTGCCGATCTCTCCGTGCTCGGCGTCGCCGCCGGTTTGACCATCGCCGCGATTATCGGCAAACAGATTTGCGGCCTCGGCGTTTTGGAAAAAGGCTTGGATCGGGTCACCGTCGGCGTCGGCATGATCCCGCGCGGCGAAGTCGGACTGATCTTCGCCAGCATCGGCAAAAGTTTGAAAGTGATTGATGATGCGACTTTTTCCGCTGTCGTCATTATGGTGATCGTAACGACGCTGATCACGCCCCCGGTTCTAAAAATTACGTTAGCGCATCGGCAAAGAACGAAACGCGACTGATTGCTGAGCACGGCTTACTCGCAACAGGCCGTTCCCAAAGTTCAACACGTCCACCAGGCATACCGCGATGCAAACCCCACATTGGGGCGCTTGCGGTTTCCCTTGATTTTGAGCTTGGCGATCAATGCGCGAGCCGTGCAATGGCCTCCGCCAACGGACACCAATAAAGACACCACCCTTTTCCG
>CAYUVM010000732.1:0-2663 GCA_964447935.1 uncultured Cytophagia bacterium
TGTTGAGCGGTAACCTTTATGTCAATGTTCATTCGACGACTTTTGGCAGCGGTGAAATCCGCGGCCAGGTTCGCGTCGATTATGGCGTCGGTTTTTCGGCTAATCTTGACGGCGCGCAGGAAAATCCACCCGTCACCACCACGGCAACCGGCACTGGCTCATTCACGCTCAAAAGCTCGAGCAGCGGCACCGTCACCGAGCTTGAATATCATATTACGGTTGCAGGCTTGAGCGGCTCCATCGCCGCAGCACATTTTCACAATGCCGCGACGGGCACAAACGGCGGCATCGTGCGCGATATTTCTTTCAACGGCAATACGGCTGAAGGCTCGTGGAAAAGCGACGATACCAATCAACCACTGACCTCGGCCCTGCTGGCAGAATTGTTGGCTGGCCGTCTTTATGTCAACGTTCATACCGGGGCCAATCCGGGCGGCGAAATTCGCGGTCAAGTGCGCGTGACCACCGGCATTGGTTTCACGGCCAATCTTGAAGGCGCGCAGGAAAATCCGCCGGTCACCACCAACGCGCGCGGCACCGGCACGTTTGTGCTAAACAATGATGGCACCGAGTTGACGTATGATGTGACGGGCGCGGGTTTCGGCAGCCGCGTGACCAACGGCCATTTTCATAATGGCGCAGTTGGCACGAACGGCCCGGTGGTGCGGAATTTTAATTATTTCGCGCCGGCCGCGGGCGGGGTTGCGGCCACTGCCATCGGCGTTTGGAAAAGCACCGATGCCAGCCAGCCGTTGACGCCGGCGCTGGTCAATGATTTGCTCAATGGTAATATTTATGCGAATCTTCATACCTCCGGAAACAGCGGCGGTGAAATTCGCGGTCAACTCAAACTGAATCTTGGTATTAGCTTTTCGACCAAGTTGACCGGTTTGCAGGAAGCGCCGACTCCGGTGATCACCCGCGCCACCGGAACCGGCGCGTTTATTTTGGCCGATGGCGGCAACGAGCTAACCTATCAGGTCACGTACGCGAGTTTGAGCAGCAATTTCTCGGCGGCACATTTTCATAATGCGGCAGCCGGAGTTTCAGGCGGCGTTGTACGAAATATCAGTTTCACCGGCAACACTGCGGCCGGTTCGTGGAAAAGTTCTGATGCGGCGCAGCCATTGTCTGCCACGCTGCTCACTGAATTACTCGGCGGCCGGTTGTATGTCAACATTCATTCGGCCAATTTTGGCGGCGGCGAAATTCGCGGCCAGGTTGTCAATGACGTGAATACGTTGCCGTTATTGACAACGATGGCCACCGCGCGAACGTTGCCGGATACGACGTTCAGTGTCGTGTTACAAGGCGTGATCACGACCGCCGATTTTCAGTTGTCCAGCACTACACTCTCGAATTACTATTTTCAGGATTTGACTGGCGGCTTGCAGCTTTTTATCCGCGGCAAAATCGCGCTGCCGCAAGGCACGCTCGTGCGAGTGAAAAACGGCGTTGTGCACATTTTCAGCGGGCAAAAAGAAATTGAAGTTCTCGTCAATCAGGTTGAGTCATTAGGCACGCTTGGAATGCCGGCTCCTAAAATCGTGACCATGACGGAATATAAAGCGAATCAAGCCAAGATTGAAGGGCAGTTTATCGGCATAAAGAACGCCGGAATCAAAAGAGGAACCTGGCCCGCAGCCAATAGCAATGCGACGATTATCCTGAATGATGCTGTTGGCGATAGCATGGAAATGTTTCTTGATCGAGACACGGATATTGATGGCTCGTCGCAACCTGTAACGCCCTTTGACGTTTTGGGAGTGGCCACGCAATTCAGTGGCAGGGCACAAATTCAACCATCCGCGCGCGCCGATTTTCGGCCCTCCGGCTCTTTGCCGGTGGAATTGGTGGAGTTTCGCGCCAATGCGATTGGCACCGATGTTGAATTGAATTGGCGCACTGCCAGTGAAACCGACAACTATGGTTTTGAAGTACAGCGCAAAACCAGCAGCAGCGAATTTCAAAAAGTCGGCTTCGTCGCCGGGCAGGGCACCACCACGCAAGCGCAAAGTTATAAGTTCGTCGACAGCAAACTAGCGACGGGCACCTATTATTATCGCCTCAAACAAATTGATCGCGACGGCAGTTTCTCCTTCTCCGCGGTAATTGAAGCCGTGGCGAGTATTGCGCCGGAGACATTCACGCTGCATCAAAATCATCCAAATCCGTTCAACCCGGTGACGACCATCGAGTTTGTGTTGGGCCGTGCGCAACCGGCGCGTCTCGCGGTTTATAATGTTCTCGGCCATGAGGTGGCGCTGCTCTTCAATGGCCAGGTCGAAGCCGGCAAATCTTATCGCTTCGAATTTGACGGCGCCCAACAAGCCAGCGGCGTCTACTTCTATCGTCTGCAAAGCGGCGAACGCACGCAGGTTCGCAAGATGTTATTGAGCAAATAGCGCGTCGTTTGTAATCGCGCCTTCGGGCGGTAAAATTCCAGCAGCACAAACGCTTTAGTAATTTCTCGAGTTTTCCGCTCGCGGAATTAAAAATCCCACTGTATAAAATGCAAATTTTATTTCAGTGGGATTTCTTTTTCGCCGACATTTTTTGCAGTTCGAAAGAATATTAATCTGTTACAAGTGCTGTCTTTGCAAGAAAAAGGTAACTATTCAGCTATTGAGCAAAAAGATTTTACAAGATATTTAAAAAAGTCT
>CAYUVM010000733.1:0-2659 GCA_964447935.1 uncultured Cytophagia bacterium
GGTCGGTAATTTGCCGGGCATACGTTAACCCCGCGGCCAAATCGCGCGCCGAAAAAAATTCTCCCGGCACCATAGCTTCGGTACGATTTTCGGTTTCGATAAAACCGTTGACGGTTTCCGGCATGTCGCCGTAATCCAGCGTCACTACGCTCACCGCGATGACGCCGAAGTTGCCCAGATGTGCGGCGAAGGCGGCGGATTGATGGGTGATATCAGCAATCCAACTGGCTCGATTCAACTGTACGTCGAAATGTTCGACGTTGGTTAGCGCGGCAGGATTGCCCAAAACTGCATTCGCATTGCCCGCCGAGACCGCCGTGAATGCGCCGCCCATGGACGCTTGCCGGGGATCGCCATTGATTTTTAAAAACTGCCAGCCGCTCTGACCGACGCGTTCGATATCATTAGGCGGAATGCCGATTTGTGCCGGTAAGGCTGAGGGAATTAACAGAGCCGTGAATAGGAGAGCAAAAATCAGCATGCACCGACAAAATTTTATGGTCATATAAGCTTCTCCGGCTGAAACATTTAAGCACGTATAATGGGAGTTTCACCTTCAGGATTATTTGACAATTGCAAATTTTCCGATGAATGACTCGCCCTCGTGCCCCGCGACGCGTGATTGCACATTATAAACGTAAATGCCCGGGGCTACACCCAAGGCCCATTTGTTGAGTTGGTAATCGGCGCGGGTGATGCTGCCCCAGGCTTCGGAACCGCTGCCGTCGTCATGACGAATTTCTTGCACCAGATCGCCGGTGATCGTATAAATTTTGATGAGGCATTGCGAGGGAATGCCAATGAACTCCATGCGAAAACGCTCGCCTTGTCCAATCAGGCCGCTATGTTGGCGGAACGGGTTCGGCACGACATAGACATTACGCGGAAACTCCTTGTTCGGGGCACGTAGCGGATACACCGGAAAACGATTGTTATTGACTTTGCCACTTTCATGTCCTTCGCTATCATAACTCGTCACACAATAATAATTCCCCACCCCGTTCGGCACGTTTTGATCGATATATCGGACTTGTCCGTTGACCAGTTGCACTGCGGCTTGGGGAATATCGGCAATGCGGGTCCAGGGGCCAATGGTGAAATACGTCGAGCGATAAACGCGGTATCCAGCGAAATCATTAATGCCTTTGAGGGGATCGCGATAGTCATTTGCAATCGGCGGCCAGTCGATGACGATTTGACCCGGCTCGCCCATTAACTTGAGGCTGTTCTCGCCATCGGTCGGCGTCTTGGGTGGATGAGAGGCCGGGAGATAATTGTTGGCAAACAATTCGCGTGCGGCGCGCACGTTGGCCAGCAAAGAATCCCGCGAGGCCGTCGCCAGCAAATCAATATTAGCCACGCCGCCTTCGACAATTTTCGTCCGATCCATCTCGCCCATAACTTCGGTGAAGACGAGCCTTTGGGAGCCAAAGGGCGACAAGGTGATAGGCCCGACACTAATCAGAAACTCAGGCCGGCGTTCGTATTTGCTGCCGCCTTCTTTGCCGGCGGCTCTCGCCTCGTCCCAGGAAAGACGAGGCTGCTGATGCATCATCACCGTCTTGACCCGTTGCGGCAGATCGACGTCTTGGATGAACATAATGTCTTCGGTGCGCGCGCCCTCGGTGAGACCCTGGCCGGTGTGCTCCAAAATGTTCTGAAAAACATTGGCGTGGGCGGAATCCAGCACGATTGCTGCAAAATAACCGGCCGCATCCAATTCGGTTTCGCGTGAGCCGCGCGACCGAATATCACGCGAGTCGGCAATATCGCCGCGTTGCGGCCCGACGCCCAGATTCCAGATGACGGGGGTCTCGTCTTGAAAATTGAAACTCTGATGATCATAAAAGTAAAACAAGTTGTAAACTTTGTCCCAGCCGTATTTTTCATCGCCGCGCGTTCCGGAACGCTGCGTGGCGCGGACGCCATAACGCATGCCAAAATAAAGATCGGATATTGTAGAAAACTCGGTGTTGGTGATGGTCACTTCGTGAATGATGAAATCGTCATACTGCGGATAACTCCAAACCATGCTGCGGCGCGAAATATCCACTTCCAGGCCATTGACATGATGCCCACCGGTCACGATTTCTTCACCAGGCACGGCAAGATCAGCCAAATTGTAGTTCTTGATGAGAGTGGTTTCTTCGATTGGAAAAACATTTTCGCCGGAGGGGAAGAAGCGGGAATTTAAGGTGTAACTATAAGCCGTGCCATTGCGCACGCCATAGATGGCGTAGCCCGCGGCTTCGGCATAGTTCAGTGCGTCATTGATGTTCGTGCTCTTCGAGTAGCCCGGGTAGTCCAGCGTATGAAAAGCATTTTCGGTTTCGGTAGGATCACCATATTGTAACGAATTCCAAAGCGTGCTCCAAAGCTTCCCGCGGGTGAGGGTCTGCTTGCCCCAAGTGACTTGCGCATGAGCGTTGGTGTTTAAACTGAACATTACTAACACCATCGTGAGAATTTGGGCGGAAGCGATGCTGTTGATTCGCCGGCAAGCGCTGCAATGACTTTGCATGTATCCACTCCTCGAATAAAAACGATTGAACTCAATACTCCACGCGAAACTGCAGATAAACCTGGCGCGGTGAAACTTCGTACGAGTACCATTCCCACTCATCATACTCATTGGAAAACCAGTTCTTCGGCAGCCGCT
>CAYUVM010000734.1:0-2650 GCA_964447935.1 uncultured Cytophagia bacterium
CCAAAGAGGGTTTTCAAGTATTATCGTCTCTGTTTGCTCCGTTCTCTCTGTGTTTAATCTCTTTTGGTTGCGGCACATCCGCGTTAGGTTATACCCGGCCACGTTTTGCGGCTTATGTTTAACGAATTAAAACCACTTGCTCGCCAACTGTGGCGGCGCATACGTTTCAAGATAGGAAAACGCGTCCGCCGGTTCCGGCGCCAAATGGTACAGCAGGCGCGAATCGGGTTTGGCGAAGCGTTCGGCATAAATATACTCGCAGAGTTGAACGAAATGATCATAAAAACGGTTGGTATTGAGCAGTATGATTGGTTTGGTGTGAAACTGCAACTGTTTGAGCGTAAGAATTTCAAAAATTTCTTCCAGCGTTCCGAAGCCGCCGGGAAGCGCCACAAAGGCGTCGGCGCGGGCTTCCATGATTGCTTTGCGATCACGCAGATCTTTAGTGACGATCAATTCATCCGCGGCGGCGTAGCCAACCTCCTTGTCTTGCAATGATTGCGGAATGACGCCGACCACTTTGCCGCGATGATGATGCACCGCTCTCGCCACCGCCCCCATCAAGCCGATGCGCCCACCGCCGTACACCAGAGTATATTTTTTTTGCGCCAGCAACGCGCCAAACGTCGTGGCCGCGGTGAAATAGGAGGGCGCCAGAGCTTCGCTTGATGAACAATAGACGCAGATTGATTTTGACATGAAGGCCTCGGATGAGCGATTGTCGTTTGCGGTGAATTGAGTTTTAATTTAATCTTAAACACAATTGCCGTCAAGCAAATTATCATAAAAAAGCCCCGATCCTGCCGGCTTGCGCGCGGCAAAAAATCGGGGCGAATGAGAGGTTAGAAATAACTCAGTTGGCTTTCGTCACGTTAATCATGCTTTGCGTCACTTGCTCGACTTGCGTTTTGATTTTCTTCACATCGCCGGTGATGGCCAGCGTCATGTCTTCATCGCGCAGGTATGTTTGCGCCATGCGTTGCACGTCGGCGGGCGTGACGGCAAAAACATTTTTCACATACTCGGTCAAATATCTGTCGTCCAAACCGTGCAGTCCGAGAAACGCGAGTTGGCCGATGATGCCGCCGCGCGCCGAATTGGAGCGTACGAACGAACCGGCCAGATAATTTTTGACGCCGTTTAATTCTTCTTCCGACGGCGGCTCGTTTTGCAAACGATTGATCTCGTACAGAATTTCCTTTAACGCCGGGCCGGTCACCTCAGTGGTGACATCGGCGATTTGCACATAATAGGCATCGCGATAACGGCTGGATATCGAACTGCCCGGTGAATAGGTATAGCCCTTGTCTTCACGAATATTGGCTGTCACGCGCGAAGAGAAAAAGCCGCCGAGCAGCGTGTTAGTGACCAGCAGCGTCATGTAATCTTTATGGGACGGATCAACGACGGGCAAGCCGAGATAAATTGTCGACTGTGCGGCGCCGGGACGATCCACCATGTTGACCGAGCGCTGCGCCAGCGTCTTTGGAATATTGATCATCGCGTCGGCGCCCCGGGCCCAATCGCCAAACGCTTCGCGCACGGCGGTTGCAACCGCTTTGTCATCAAAACGGCCGGCCACGTAGAGCCGCGCCCGCGCCGCGCTAAAATTTGCTGCGTAAAAATTCTTGATTTTGTCAATGCTGTAGCTTTCAATCATTGTTTCGGTCGGAAAAACGCGGCCATACGGATGATCGGGATAAAGCGTTTGCCGAAATTTTTCCAGCGTGATCGAGCCGGGCTGCGATTTTTGAATGCTGAGCTGACGCTGCAAATCTTTTTTCAACCGCGGCACTTCCGATTCCGGAAACAGCGGATTGCGCGCGAGATCGGCGGCCAGCTTAACCAGGCGCGGCGCAAACTCGGCGAGCACGTCGCCGTTAATGGTGGTTTGATCATCGCCGACAAAAATATTCACCTGGCCGCCCATGCCGGCGGCTTCGCGCGCGATTTGTTCGGCGCTGCGCGTTGTCGTTCCTTCTTTCATCAAATTACCGGTGAGATCGGCCAGCCAAACTTCATCAGCAGCTTCATTAATGTTGCCGGCACGAATCACCAAATTGACCGTAACTTTCGGCAAATCGCCATACGGCGCCAAGGCCACGGTCATGCCGTTATCCAGCGTGAAGGTTTGCTTGGCCGGCAATTTGAAATCTTTCGGCGCGCTGCCTTCCGGCGGTGTTTGCTTTTGGGCGAACACCATGCCGGTCACTAACAGCAGCGGCAGTAAAGCTGAAAACGGCTTTATTTTGAATTTCATAACATTTGTTCCTTTCGATATACAAACATTTATTTTCAATTTCCGTTCTTTACGATGCCGCCTTCGGCTCAATCGTTAAAATTGTGCGGTTGGTCGCCCGCAAATATTCTTTCGCCGTTTGCAGAATCAGCTCCGGTGTCACTTTGCGTATCTCCGCTTCGAGCTGATTGATGCGCTCCGGATTATCGTCGAAAATGGCGAGACTGGCCAGAAGATCGGCGCGACCAAAACCACTCAAATTGTCGTAGAAATCGGAACGGAATTTAACCAGCGCCTGCTCCAGCGCGGCCTGGTCAATCGGCGCGTTGCAAACCTCGGCAATCACCTCATCGACGACCAGCATAATCGAATCCGCGGACACGTTTTTGTCATGAAATAGCGAAGCCATCC
>CAYUVM010000735.1:0-2649 GCA_964447935.1 uncultured Cytophagia bacterium
ATCGCCGACCTCAATCTGCCGTCTCATGAAGTCGGCGGCGATTATTATGATTTTGTGGATTTACGCGATAGCGTTCTCGGCGTCGCCATCGGCGACATCGCCGGCAAGGGCATTCCCGGCGCGTTGTTGATGTCCAATTTGCAGGCCGCCGGCCGGGCGGCGGCGATTCGCAGCACCTCTACAAAAGCCGTAATGGAAGAATTGAACAACCAGATCACCCGCAGCACCACCGCAGAAAAATATGCAACCTTTTTTTATGCCATTCTCTGGCCGGATAAAAAACTCACCTATACCAACGCCGGCCATAATTTTCCCCTGCACTGTCATGCCGATGGCAGCATTTGCGAGCTGCGTCAAAGCAATTTAGTGGTTGGCGTGCGCGAGGGAATCAAGTACGACGAGCATACAATCACCGTGCAATCCGGCGACGTGCTCATTTTTTATACCGATGGGATCACCGAAGCGATGAATGCGCAATGGGAGGAATTCGGCGTTGAACGGCTCAATGACGTCATCCGGCAAAATTATTTCCATTCCGCCGAACTTATTCGCAATGCCATTTACGATGCCGTGCATCAATTTGCCGGTGATACCGCACAAGCCGATGATTTAACATTAGTGGTGGTGAAGGTAAAGTGAGGGGCAAGGCCTAAACTGCATAAAAATTTATGTTGACGCTTTACAAATCCCCTGGCGGGAATGGAACGTGTTGAATACAATTTTATTCCGCTTTCAACGCCGGCAACAGCGCAATGCGCGTTGCCGCGATAACAGCTACGCCGCTTGCCAACACCCCTACCAGCAGCACGGCCAGCAAAGTTAAACCCAGCGAGAGCCACGGCACCTGCGCGCTACGGCTTACTAGATGCGGCGCAACCGCAACGAGTGCAGCCATGCCACCAATTGCAATTCCCACCAAAATCAGAAAACTGTTTTCCAGCAACAACATCTGCATCAACGTGGCGCGACGAAACCCGAGCGCGCGCAGTAAAGCCAGTTCCCCCCGGCGCTCGATGACATTGCGAATTAAGATAATTCCTAACCCCAACGTTCCCAACAACAACCCCAAGCCGCCGAGCGTTTGAAACACAGAAAGATACGTATTTTCCACCGCATGAAAATTCTTTAACAATGTCGCCGTTGACACCACGTCGAAGCCGTAATCGCGCAAATTTTGTTCTAATTTTTGCGCCACCGCTTCGCTTTGCAATGGCGGCGTTTCAATGAGAAAATAAGCGTAGCCGCTCGTCTCGGGAAACTGTTTGAGAAAATTCGCTTCGGAAATCAGCACTTCGCTTTGAAAAATGCTGCTCGCTAATAAACCGGCAAAACGCAGCTTGATTTCTTCACTGCGATCGTTGCGCATGACTAAATCTTTTCCCAGGCCAAGATGCAATATCCACTGCACGGAATTGAAATCGCCGAAGGCGGGAATAATGTCCGCCGCAACGTCATTTTCTAGCAAGCGCCAAGGATCGTCTTTGAAAGCAGTGTCACTGATCTTTTGAAATTGGAAGCCGCCACGCTGCACCAAATCGGCAGGGATGCCAAGAACGCGCGGTTTTTGCGGGGCATAAAGATTCAAACAACTGGCATCGTCGCCGGGCAACAACCGCAACGAGAAAAAACGCGCCGCGTTGAATAATGCCGTATCCGTTTCCGCAAAACCTAATTCTTCCCTCCCCTTTTTTGTATTTAAATCATAATGTAGCGGAATATCGGATTTCGCCGCCAGTGTAAATCCACCTGTGCCGGAATTTTTAGCGAGTTCATTTGCTGCCGGCTCGCGGCGATTGGCCGCAACTGCGACGATGACAAAACAGGCGCAGCCGACGAGTGCCGCACACAATAAACTGCGGCCAGGACGGCGCGTGCCGTAACGAATCGCCATGCTCGAGATTCGATTTAAACCGAAATCATATTGTCGGCGTTGGCGCAACCAGAATGAAAATAGGGCCAGCAGCGCAATCAACAAAAAAGTGCCGGTGCCAAAGAACCAACCGGCAGCCGTTGTTTCATTTGAAAAAATTGCTAAAATACTCATCACCACGGCCAGCCCCAAAGCAAAGACGGCCAGCCATTGCGAAAAACGTGATCGCACCAATCGTTCCGGAGTCGTTACCCCATGCAGCAGAGCAGGCGCAGAAAGTT
The DNA here is from genome assembly GCA_964447935.1 of uncultured Cytophagia bacterium. Classification (GTDB taxonomy): domain Bacteria; phylum Zhuqueibacterota; class Zhuqueibacteria; order Zhuqueibacterales; family Zhuqueibacteraceae; genus Zhuqueibacter. Next base: position 2,152 of record CAYUVM010000735.1, read on the forward strand.
TTCCTAATTGCCGCAACGTCCAAACGATAGCAAGCGCCGTAACGGCGATGGCGGCGATATAACCACTGACCAGGCTTGTTACATTTACGTGCAAAAATAAAGACGGCGCGCCGACGGCGTCGACCCACCAGGTTCGTAGACCAAACATGAGGAGCGCGGCATAACCAACGGCACCGAGTAAACCCAGCAGCCCGCCGATTCCAATCAGTACACTTCCTTCCTGCAACAGACGGCGGCGCACAGTGCGGGCCGGAAATCCTACGGCCAGCAAAATTCCAACTTCCTTTGCGCGTTGTTCAATGCCGAGCCGGAACAACATGCCGGCCAACAACGCCGCGGCAACAATGAGAAACCAGCTAAAGCCGATAAACAACATGCCAAAATCGGTGGCCCCTTCCGCCGCGGCAAGGCCCTGCTGTTTCACCGGCTGAAAAACGAAACCCATGTGCTCAGGTTTGATCTTCGCCAGCAAACTTGTTTGCAATTTCGCTTGAAAAT
>CAYUVM010000736.1:0-2632 GCA_964447935.1 uncultured Cytophagia bacterium
CGAGCGTCAGCAACATTTTCGCGAGGCGGCTGCCGCCAACCTCGCCGCGCAGGATCGCGTCGCCGTGGTTGATGGTGATCAAAATGCTGCCAACGACGGCCATCGTCATAAGCGCACGCCGCACCGTCGCCGGATGCGACGCGAGGCGAAGCCAGTTCAGAATACCGCCCGTTGTTTTTGATGACGGATTTGCGTGTGAGGTGGTTAAATGAGTCATTGAACGTGCTATTAAAAGACGAACGACACCAATAATAAAATCTGCGAAAATCTGAGTTATCCGCGCCATCCGCGTTCAAAATTTTGCAGCATTGTTTTAATCGCTTCCCAGACCGGCGGTCTGGATTACATCATTTTCAACCGTTGGTAATCAATCTTGTCCGTCGAAGTTTTCGGCAGCGTTTCCAAAAAAGCAAAGAGATCGGGCGCCATATAAGCAGGAAGATTCTCCGCGCAGAATCCCTTCATCTCGATCAGCGAGGGGCGCTTGCCGTCTTTGCAACTGAGAAACGCTTTGACGCGCACACCGGTCGTCTCATCGGCGAGAGCAATCACCGCGGCTTCGCGAATCGCCGGATGTTTGTAGAGGCCGGCCTCGATCTCACCCAGCTCGACGCGGTAACCGCGCTTTTTCACCATGCGGTCGCGCCGGCTCACATAAATATAGCCTTCCTCGCCGCGCGCAATCACGATATCGCCCGTTTTGTACCAGCGCCGGCCGGTTTGATCTTCGATGAACGACTGCGCCGTTCTTTCCGGCAAATTCCAGTAGCCCTGCATCACGCCGTCGCCGGTAACAACCAACTCGCCTTCCTGTCCCGCGGAGACGTCACGGCCCTGCTCGTCGACGACTTTGCATTCAACATTCGTGCAGGATTTCCCGATCGGAAACGGCTGGGTTCGTTCTTCCGGAATTTGCGGCGGAATTTCGTAATAGGTGCAGACGTTGGTTTCGGTCGGACCGTACAGGTTAAAATAACGCGGCTGCGGCCAGAATTTTTTCAATGCCCGTAAATGTTTCACCGGAAAAACTTCGCCGGCAAAAAAAACGTGGCGCAGCGCCGAATAATCGTGCTGTTCCAATTTACCATATTGCGCCAACAGACTCAAAATCGACGGCGTCGAATACCACACCGAAATTTTTTTCTCCGCAATCAGCGGCGCCAGCAGGCCGGGGGCTTTGCCGGTTTCTTCACTAACCAGAACCAGCGTGCCGCCGTGTTTGATCGCGAGATAAATATCCAAAATCGACAAATCAAAATGAAACGGCGCGTGTGAAGAGAAACGATCATCGGCATTCGGTTCGAACGCTTGCGAGCACCAATGCACGAAACTGGTGGCGTTCAAATGCGAGAGCATGACGCCTTTGGGCAAGCCCGTCGAGCCGGAGGTATAAAGAATGTAAGCCAAATCCGCGGGGCTGGTCATCACCGTTGCCGTTGCCGGCGCGGGATTTTTTTCCTGCGCCTGTTCGAGCGCTTTTTGCAAGAAGCTGCCGCCGCCGGTTTCTTCCAAAAGAATAAGCGCCGGCAGTTCGACTTCCTGCGGCCAATCGGCGCGAAATTTTTCCGCAAAGCGTTTTTCCATGATCAGGGCTTTGACCGAGCCATTGCTCAAAATATACGCGCCGCGTGCGATCGGCGCATTGGGATCGACCGGCACATACGCCGCGCCGGTTTTGAGAATGCCAAAGATCGCGGCCACCGCGTCGATGGATTTGCGCAGATAAATGCCGACGCGGTCGCCGCGTCGAACGCCGAGATGATGCAAGCGGTCGCGCACTTGATCGGAAAGTGAATCCAGTTCGCGATATGAAATCGTTCCGCTTTCGGGTTCGTCAACCGCCGGATGGTCCGGCCGAATCCGCGCGGAGTCATGCAAAAATTGATGCAGTGCTTGTTGCGTGGCCATAATGTCCTGCAATGTTGTTTGTAGTGACGCCTTCAGGCGTTCACATTGGCTAAATTTGACGATCAGCGCCTACCCCGCTTCGCCTTTACTTATCTTTATTAAGAATGCGGGGCGGAGAAGACGCAACGACGAACGGCTATGGATTTTTATATCCTCGCACAAAACTCGTCGTGCCGTAAACCGACATCGGGCAATATTCGATATTGGCAAAACCGGTTTCCGCCAACCAGCGCTTGGTTTCTTCGATCGTATGATTGCGTCCGGTCTGCGTCGTGCACAGCAAATTGAGATCGACGTAAACCGCCCAGCGCCCGCCGGTGCGATTTTCCTGCAGATACTGCGCCTGCACCACCAACGAGCCGCCGGCAGTGAGGGCGTTATGCAACCGCCGCAAAAGCTTGGTCCGCGTCGGCTGGTCAAAACATTGAATCATATTCGATACCAGAATCAAATCATACACGCCGGGAATTTCATCCTGTGCGGCATCGAGCGGCAGATAAATGACTTCGTTCTGCAAGTAATATTTTGTTTGAACGGTTCGGGTGACTTCCAGCACCGCGGGCAAGTCCGATAAGTGTAGCCGCAAGTTGGGATTCTTCATGCCCAAATGAAACGCAAACGTGCCGGAGCCGCAGCCGAGATCGAGCAGCGATTTGCAGGCGCTGGTGTCGAGATAATGCGCCAGCTCTTTGCAGCGCAGCGACGCATAATTGAGCATCGCCAG
>CAYUVM010000737.1:0-2620 GCA_964447935.1 uncultured Cytophagia bacterium
ACGCCACGAAAGGCAGATTATTAGCGTAGTCAATAACAATATGCTAGCCGACGATGCTGTTGAGCAATGGCAAACTGGCTTCAATCAAAATAAACGCGATGACGAGGGCGAACAGGCTTAAGCAAATGGACTCGATCAAAAATTGCTTGATCAACTCGGCGCGAACGGCGCCCACGACTTTGCGCATGCCCACTTCCTTCGTGCGCTGCGCGGATTGTGCTGTTGCGAGATTCATGAAATTGATGCAAGCAATCAACAGAATGAAAACCGCAATGGCTGAGAAAATATAAACGTAGGCAATGTCGCCGTTCGGCTCCAGTTCCGCGCGCAAATGGGAGTGCAAGCGAATCTCCGCGAGCGGTTGCAAGTGCAGTGTGTACCAATGGTCCTTGCCCACATGTTTTTCTAAAAAAGCTGGCAGTTTTGCCTGCACGCTCGCAACCGAGACACTCGGTTTGAGCAGCACATATGTAAAGACCGATTCCAAGCCCCAAGAACTGCCGACTCGCGAAAGATCTTTTTGGCTCGCAAACGAAGCGAGAAAATCGAATTTGATATGCGAATAATGCGGCAGATTTTTCAACACGCCGGTGATTTTAAAATCGGTGAATCCGCCATCGTTGTAGGGATCGAGCGCAATGGTTTCCCCCAGCGGGTTATTATGGCCGAAGTACTTTTGACTCATCGCTTCCGTGATGACGATGGAAAACGGCTCCGCTAACGCGGTTTGGGGATTGCCGCGCAGAAAAGGAAAGCTGAAAACCTCAAACACATTTTTGTCGGCGTAAAAAAAGCGTTCTTCATAAAACCGGTTGTCATTATGCGCAAACACACGCTTCTCCCCCCAGCCCATTTTGCGAAAGCGCACGACGCCTTCGATCTCAGGAAAATCCGCCGCCAACGCCGGACCTTGGCCGAAACTGGTATTCGCGTTAGTGGGCTGATCACTTTTATCCGTGCTGAGTGTAAGACGATAAATCCGCTCTGCGCGTTCGTGAAAGCGATCGTAGCGCAACTCATCGCGAACGTAGAGCAAAATGAGAATACAACATGTCATACCGACCGCAAGTCCGGCGATATTGATAAAAGAATATGTCCGATATTTCAGCAAATGGCGGAGAGTGAGTTTGAAGTAATTTTTGAGCATGCTTGACTCCAGTTATCAGTAATCAGTATTAAGTTCTGTCTGGTGACTCAAAACTGGTCACGGCTCACCATTCGGCTTCGGGCGGCTGTTCCACATATCCAGGTGCATTTTCCACGCGCCGGCGTTATCGCGTTTCCAAACGATCAGATATTTTCCGTAATTCGGCCCCCACGGTTCTTCGCCGTTGCGACCACTCGCTTCGTAATAGCCATAATCATAAGCAAACTCACCGATGATTTTTATTTCGACCGCAGTAATTTTATGATGGGTTACGCTGCGGCCCGGCGGCAACGTCCAATATTTTTTAATGCCCTCTTTGCCGCGAATAAGGTCACTATTACCGGGAAAGATGACGGCGTCATCAGTATAATGCGAAACCAATTTCGCAATGTCGCCTTGCATGTACGCTGCGGAAAATTGCGTCGAAAGTTGGGAGAGGAGTTTAACAATTTCTTGCTCCTTGACACTTTCTTGCGAGTGCGCCAATTCGATATTGGGATAAACCACAAGCCCAAGCACGGTGATTAGCCAGTTGGTTAAAATAAATCGTTTTCGCATCGTTTCTCCAAAGTTTATTGCATTACCCATAGCGGCGTGAGATCATTATATTCTTTGCATTCTGTATTTGGCTCATTCGTATCGCAACGCTTCCACCGGATTCTTCAGCGCGGCTTTGATCGCTTGAAAGCTCACCGTCAATAATGCAATTCCCAGTGCCAGCAGGCCGGAGAAGAAAAAGATTTCCACACTAAGGTTGATGCGATACGCAAAATCTTGCAGCCAACGATTCATCGCAAAATACGCCACCGGCCAGGCAAGAAAATTCGCAGCGAGCACGAGTTTGACGAAATCTTTTGACATCAATCCAACCAGGCCCGCGACCGAAGCGCCGAGAACTTTACGAATGCCAATTTCCTTCGTCTTTTGTTGTGCCACGAAGGAAGCCAAGCCGAACACCCCGAGACAACCGACGAAAATCGCGAGTGCGGAAAAGTACTGAAAAATTTCGGCGAGTTTTTGCTCTTTGCGATAAAGTTTGCTGAAGGCCTCGTCGAGGAAAAAATATTCAAATGGGCGAAGCGGCGCGATCTCGTGCCATTTTTGTTCCAGCCGCGTCAAAGTCAGCGGAATATTCTGCGCGTCAATTCGAATCGCCAAATTATCGAGATAAAACGTCGCCGGTGCAATGAGCATCACCAATGGCTCGATTTCGTGATGCAACGAACGCAAATGAAAATTCTTCACAACGCCGATAACTCGGCCTTCAAATGGCCGGCCGGCGGCCACGTCACTCATTTTAATTCTTTTGCCAATCGCCTCACTCCACCCGAGCTTTTGCGCGGCAGCTTCGTTGAGAATAAACGCTTCTTTTGCATCCGTCGCATGTTCTCTGGAGAAATCGCGCCCCGCGACAAGCTCCATTCCAAACGTGTGAATAAAATCATAATCAACCAGCAACGTCGGCATATTTAC
>CAYUVM010000738.1:0-2618 GCA_964447935.1 uncultured Cytophagia bacterium
AATTGAGCTTCAAAAAGCGGAATAACTTCTTCAACTGCTTTCAATTCACAAATGACCAAATCCTCAACCAACACATCAAGCCGTAACGCCGCATCTAATTTAATGCCATCATACATGATCGGCACAATCATTTGGCGTTGAAATGACAAACCATGCTTTTTCAATTCGTGACAGAAACAGACTTCGTAGATCGGCTCGATAAGTCCGGGACCTAAAGTAGAATGTACTTTAAGGGCTGCATCGACGATAGCCGTAGCAATTTCTTCTTCCTTTTCCGACAAAGGCTGATACGGCATTTCCCGCCTCCGTTTGATTTTAGATTCAGAAAACTCGTTGCCTGGCCATCAGCTTTTTAATCACCAAGACAAGAAGGTACATGTCATAAAGCTTTTCTTCGTGTCTTTGTGTCTTCGTGGTAGTTTGGCTCTTTCAAGTTTTATCCAACACTGCCTTCGAGGCTGATCGCCAGCAGTTTCTGCGCTTCGACGGCGAACTCCATCGGCAGTTCGCGGAAGACTTCTTTGCAATAGCCGTTGACAATCAAACCAATGGCGTCTTCGGTGCCGATGCCGCGCTGTTTGCAATAGAACAATTGATCTTCGCCGATTTTGGAAGTCGTGGCTTCGTGCTCGATTTTGGCCGTTTTGTTGGCGACTTCCAAATACGGAAAGGTGTGCGCGCCGCATTTATCGCCGATCAACAGCGAATCACATTGGGAAAAATTTCTCGCGTTCTCTGCTTTGGGACTCACCTTCACCAAGCCGCGATACGAGTTATTGCTCTTTCCCGCTGAGATGCCTTTGGAAACGATGGTGCTTTTGGTATTTTTGCCCAGATGAATCATCTTCGTGCCAGTGTCCGCTTGCTGGCGATTGTTGGTCACCGCCACCGAATAAAATTCGCCGACGGAATTATCGCCTTTCAAAATAACGCCGGGATATTTCCACGTGATCGACGAGCCGGTTTCGACTTGCGTCCACGAAATTTTGGCATTCTCTTCCAAGCAAATGCCGCGCTTGGTGACGAAGTTATAAATACCGCCCTTGCCCTCGGCGTCGCCGGGATACCAATTCTGCACGGTGGAATATTTGATCTGCGAGTTTTTATGCGCCACCAACTCGACCACCGCAGCGTGCAATTGATTCTCGTCGCGCATCGGCGCGGTGCAGCCTTCCAAATAGCTCACGTATGCGCCCTCTTCGGCAACGATCAGCGTCCGCTCGAATTGGCCGGTGTTCGCAGTGTTAATGCGGAAATACGTCGACAACTCCATCGGACAACGCACGCCTTTGGGAATGTAGCAAAACGAGCCGTCGCTAAAAACCGCCGAATTTAACGCGGCAAAATAATTGTCCGTGTACGGCACCACGGAACCGAGATACTCCCGCACCAAGTCCGGATGATTCTGTACGGCTTCCGAAAAAGAGCAAAAGATGATGCCCAGTTGCGCCAGCTCTTTTTTGAACGTGGTCGCCACCGAAACACTATCCATCACCGCATCCACTGCCACGCCGGAAAGGCGCTTTTGCTCGTCCAACGAAATGCCGAGCTTTTCAAATGTCGCGCGCAACTGAGGATCGACTTGATCCAAACTGTCCAGCTTTTTGCTGGACTTCGGCGCAGCGTAATAAATCGTGTTTTGATAATCGATCGGCGGATAATGCACGTTCGGCCAGGTCGGCTCGGTCATTTTCTGCCAATACCGAAAGGCCTTCAACCGCCATTCCAGCATAAACTCCGGCTCGTGCTTTTTCGAAGAAATCAAACGCACGATATCTTCGTTCAAGCCCTTGGGCGCGACATCGGTGGCGATATCGGTGGTGAAACCGTATTTGTATTCGCTCTTCGTGAGCTGTTCGATCGTTGATACTTCAGTGCTCATGAATTAATTTAACCTCGTTTCCATACGCGCAGCGTTTTCTTGTCGCAGCGACAAGCATTTCGCGCACGTGCCGTAAAATTCCAGGCGATGATAATTAACGCGGCCGTTGGTGACCTTTTGCACTTTGCCATTTAATGCGGCGTCGTGCGGCAGCTCGAGATCGGAAATCTCGCCGCAGGCTTCGCAGATAAAATGATAATGCGGCGACACGGTGCCATCATAGCGATCATACGTGCTGCCCATTTTTAGCTCGCGGACGAAGCCCTGTGCCACCAGAATATTGAGATTGCGATAAACATTTCCCAAACTAAGCGAGGGAATCTCGCGCCGCAAATCTTCAAAGATCATGATTGCGGTGGGGTGGCGTTTGGTATGCCGCAGCAGCTCTAAAATCCGCGCGCGTTGTTTGCTATGGCGATATTGTCCATTGGTTTTGATCATGGCTTACATCCAATTTCATCTTGAAACATTGCAAGCGCAAAATTGAAAATTTGCAATTACGCTTGGAATGAGTGGCCGCACCCACAAGTGCGCTGGGCGTTCGGATAATTAAACGTGAAACCCGAGCCTTGCAAACCGTCGGTGAAATCCACTTGCGTGCCTTCCAAGTACAACGCGCTCTTCGAGTCGAGAAAAACTTTTACGCCGCCGGACTCCAATACTTTGTCGTCGGGCCGCGGCTCTTTGTCCAGCGAAAGAAAATAACTCAAACCGGAACAGCCGCCGCCCTGCACGC
>CAYUVM010000739.1:0-2618 GCA_964447935.1 uncultured Cytophagia bacterium
ATCATTTACAGCCGCATTCCGGTGGGCAATTTGCCAACGAAGATTGACACGACGCTGGACATCGTCAATGGAGTGGGAACGATGACGATGCGCGTGAACGCCACCGATCCGGACGGCGACATGCTGAGTTATCGCTGGTTCGTCAACGGCAAATTTACAGGCACGGCGACGAACGCGTTTCTCTTCAAACGCAGCGAGCGTTTCACCGCGGTTGAGGCGTGGGTGTTCGATCAGGAAGACACCACGCGCACGACGTGGACGATCAAAGTGCCGGTGGAACTGAGCAGCTTCAGCGCGGCGCTGGCCACCGAGGCAATCAGCGGCGGCCAGCAAGTGCGCTTGGAGTGGAGCACAGGCGCGGAAATGAACAACGCCGGTTTCCATGTGTTGCGCAGTCCAACCGCTTCCGGACGTTACGAAAAAATCAACGCGGAACTGATTCCCGCAGCCGGCGACGGCAATTATTATTTTGTTGACGCCAATGTCGAAGCCGGCGGAAAATATTTTTATAAATTGCAGGATATCGATCTGCATGGCAATTTGACCGAGCACGGCCCGATCGCGATTACGGTGGCGGCGCCGGCGTCGTTCAGCTTGCAGCAGAATTATCCCAACCCGTTTAACCCCACGACGCAACTGCGTTATGAAATTCCGCGTGCCGCGCATGTCAGCTTGGTGATTTTTAATTCGCTTGGTCAGGAAGTGCGCCGTTTGGTCGAGCGAATCCAACCCGCCGGCTATCATCAAGTCACCTGGAACGGTCGTGATGAACGCGGTAAACCTGTGCCGTCGGGCCTTTATCACTATCGCTTGCAAGTCGGTGAAGATTTTGTCTCAACCAAAAGAATGTTGATGGCGAAATAGGCTTTGAAGCCGAGACAAATCGTCTTTGGTTGTAGCGGAGCGACAAGCTTGAGTTTGTCGCTCCGCTAAAGTATTTGTTTCACGAATAAATTTGCCGTAAATTTGATTCCCAGAAGATCAAACTTACGATAAATTTAGCTATGCCAAAACCTTTTGTCTTATTTGAAAGTTACGGCCGCAATCCCACCGGTCGCTCGTTTCATTTCACTGCGCCCGCCGAAGAAATTTCTGCAACCGCGCTCGATCAAGTCATGCCAGCTTTGCGGCGCATTGACGCGGCCGTGCAAAATGGCTTGCATGCTGCCGGTTTCATCGCTTATGAGGCTGCGCCCGCCTTCGATTCTCATTTGCGCGTCAAAAACCCCTTTGCTTTTCCCCTGCTCTGGTTTGGTTTATTTAAAGAACGACACCAAATTCAAGCCGGCAAATTTTATGGTGACGGCCAATTTTCTTTAACTAACGCGCAAGCGAGCTTGGAGGAAAATGCGTACAGTCAAGCCGTTGAGCACATTCGCGAACGCATCGCTGCCGGTGACACGTACCAGGTGAATTTCACTTTACGGCAGCGCGCTCGTTTTGCCGGCGAGGATTTGGCGTTATACCATCGGCTGTGCCGCAATCAGCGCGCGGGTTATTGCGCTTATTTGAACATAGGGCGCTATCGCATTCTCTCGGTCGCGCCAGAACTTTTTTTTCACTGGCACCAGGGTCAACTCACGATGAAACCGATGAAAGGCACGCGCCCGCGCGGACGCACAACTGCGGAAGATCGTGCGTATGCCGAACAACTTCAATCTTCTTCCAAAGAACGCGCGGAGAATTTAATGATTGTCGATTTGCTGCGCAACGATTTGGGTCGCATTGCTGAATTTGGCTCGGTGCAAGTTCCGCAGCTTTTCGAAGTCGAGCGCTATGAAACCGTGTTGCAAATGACGTCAACGGTTACCGCGCAGCCGTTGCCGCAGGCGGGATTCGTGGATATTCTGCAAGCCTTGTTTCCCAGCGGTTCGATCACCGGCGCACCCAAAATTCGGACGATGGAAATTATTCACGCCCTTGAAGATTCGCCGCGGCAAATTTATACCGGGGCTATTGGTTTTCTTTCGCCGGGGCCGGAAGCGGTGTTCAATGTGGCGATTCGCACGCTGTTGATTGACACCCAAACCGGCAGCGCTGAATTGGGACTCGGCAGCGGCATCACTTATGATTCCTCGCCGGCGGCGGAGTACAAAGAATGTTTGTTGAAAGGAAGTTTTTTGAGCCAGGCGCGTCCGGATTTTTCGCTGCTCGAAACCTTGCGCTACGAAAACCCCGCTGGTTATTTTCTGCTTGATCGCCACCTCGCCCGTCTCGCCGATGCCGCTGATTATTTCGGTTTTTCATATCAGGAGAACACCGTTCACGCCGCGCTGCAAGAAGCGGCAACACGAATGTTGGCGGGAAAATTCAAAGTTCGCTTATCGCTCAATCGCCAGGGCGCGGTGCAAGTCAACCACGAAACGCTTGACGAAAAACCAATTTGGCGCGTGGCGCTTTCGCGTGCGCCGGTGGATAGCCGCGACGTTTTCTTGTTTCACAAAACCACACACCGTGAAATTTATGAAACCCGCCGCGCCGCGCAACCGGAAGTGGATGAGGTTTTATTGATTAACGAAAAAGGCGAGTTGACTGAATCGACGGTGGGGAACCTGGTCGTGCGGTTGGAGGGGAAAGATTATACGCCGCCGATCTCGTGCGGCCTGTTGGCGGGTACG
>CAYUVM010000740.1:0-2616 GCA_964447935.1 uncultured Cytophagia bacterium
ACTCCGCGATCAGCTCGCCTTCTTCTTCGGTCATGAATTTTTTCCACTTGTCGGCGAAATTATAAATCTCTGTTCTTCTAATCAGCGTTTCAAATTCCGGATACCATTCCAGCTCGCAAAATTTGGCCACTTCGCGCATGATCGGTATCGGGTCTTTGACAAAATCTTCGTAGTTATGCTCCGTGCAGCGATTCGGGAACAGCGCCATGTTGCGGCGAATGTCGTCGATGTCCAATTGCGTTTTGATCGCGGCGGCGAGAATCGGTTTCTTGCCGAGGTCGCGCCAAATATCGAGATATTCTGTGGGAATTTTACCCCACTCCCATTTATCGCTGTCCGGTGCGGCAGTGACGTTCAGCCATCCCGCTTGAATCCACGACGAGACGACGTCGCGCGGCAGGCGCTTGAGATAAATAAAACGCATGCCGGGGAAAATGCGCTCAAAATATGCCATGCGCGCCCAGCCGGTGACTTTCATCAAAAATCGCTTTTTGCCCTGCAGTTTGAGAAGCGTAGAAACTTTCCGGCGCAAAGGTTCGATCATGGCTTCCTGCACGTCTTCGGGGTACAACGGCCGGTCGTGGCGCGTGACGTCCGGCAAATATTGCTGCCAAAAATTATATGGGCTGAACGGCTTGGGAAACAGTCGATGATCGCGAATACTGCTGAGAATCGGCATTGGATACAAGCGCGAAAAGATTCCCATCCACGTTTGGGCCGGGAACTGCTGATTGAGTGTGGATAGAAAACCCACGTCGCGATGCCGGGCGAGGATGCGATAAAAAACCGTCGAACCACTACGGCCGGTACAGGTGATCATGAGGGGGCGATCAAAAGTGATCATGTTGTGAAGTTTCGCATTAGATAAATTTAAGCGGCGGATTCAGAAAACTCAAACAGCCTTTTCTACCAACGGATGAAAAATGGTCAAAGGATTAGTACTTTGACATTTTAAAATCCGGCGGCAGTTTCTTATTCGCTGGAAATTTTTTAACGCCTACGCGTAAAACACAGAACGATTCTCTGAAATTTCTTTTTTTAACATTTCCTGCACAACGTCGCGCATGATCCATTCCGGCAAAGCTTCTTCGTTAAGCAATGCGGCTTGAATCGCCTTATCGCTCATCGCCATGGTTTTCGCCGATTTGGATTCAAAATAGTTTTGTGTTTCGGGATTGTATTCGATGGCGTCGAAAAAAATCGGCGTAATCCCAAGGTCGCCGAGGCATTTAAAAAACTCACGCGTTTGCGCATCGTCGTAAAATCCGTCGCAGTGGCCGTTGTCATGTTCGACGATAAAATGGCTGCAACCCATATTTTTAAAACAGAGCGCCGCAAAGACCGTTTCGCGCGGGCCGCAGCAACGCGGATAGGCGAGCGCGGCGCCGAGCAAAATTTTTCCGGCGGGATAAACGCTATTATTCAGCAAAAGCTGGTAGCTTTTAATAATCGGCTCCGGCAGAAACCCACCGGAAGCTTGTGTGCCAATCAGCGGGCTGATAAAAATACCGTCGGCATGTGCAGCTTCGAGCGCGCGGATTTGCGCGTATTCTTGCAGACGATTCGGCACGCTGGCGGCCTGAAAACCAACGATGCGGCTCCAGCCTGTTTGGGCGAAAATCATGCGGGTCTGGCGCGGGCTTAATTCATATTGTTCATACGCCGAGGTGAACTTGTCCACGAGGGTCACGTCACCTGCGACAAAAAGGCCGCCGTTTTCTGCCAATTTTTTGACGCCGGGATGCTGGCGCGAAGTCGTGCCGAACCAATTTTGTGCTACTTCATTAAAATCAAAAGCGTAAATTTCGCTTACATTCATCGTCGCGTAAATTTTGGCATTTGCATCCGACAATGCAATGACGTCGCCAGCGGAAATCTTGGCTAACGCTTCCTCATCGGCTTGCAGGACAATCGGCATCGTCCAGATTTGACCGTTGAGCAAACGATTGTTATTGAGCACGCTGGCCAGCTCTCGAGAACCCATAAAACCGGTGAGCGGCGAATAAGTGCCGTTGGCAATCTGTACGCAATCCATTAAGTCGGCATCTTTCACCGGCAACGTGCGCAGATTTTGGACGGTCCCATTCGCAGCCAGACGGTTTTCACGAGTAATGAGAAAACCGCCGTGCGGTTCTACCAGCGTCGAGATCGGCGCGGAGGTATAATGAAATTGTTTCCAGCTTTGTTTATTCTCATATTCGCGCATCACTTTTCGCACCATCATGGCAGCCGCGACGGGGAACGCACCAATCGCGGTTTCCGCGGCGAGCACCAAACCATCCGCGCCATCCATCAGCGTATTGAATACATCATTGACTTCCGCGCGCGTCGGGTTGGGCGAGGTGACCATCGATTCGAGCAAATTGGTCGCAACGTAAATTCTTTTGCCCGCAACTTTGGCGTGCCGAATAATATCTTTTTGCAGCGCCGGAATTTTTTCGATATTGACCTGCCTCGACAAGTCGCCGCGGTCGATAAGCAGCGCGTCGGATTTCAAGGTGATCTCCGGCAGATTGTGCAAGCCGTTCAAGCATTCGATTTTGGAAGTGATCATCGTGTCACGGCCAACCAGCGCGCGGACTTCATCGACATCGGCGGCGCGATTCGCGAACGAGA
>CAYUVM010000741.1:0-2613 GCA_964447935.1 uncultured Cytophagia bacterium
TCTCAGCGCAGAGGCGATACGTTTCTTTGGAAGAACCCACGGGATCAAAAATATCGTCGTCGGAATCATCAGTGTTGGCTTCGCCGGCTGCACGGCCAAAACGCTTCAACAAAAAAATATTTTCGCGGTATTGGGGAAACTCTTCGTGCAAATAATCGACGTGTTCGGCAGCCATCGCTAAAATAAGATCGGTCTCGCGCAGCAGTTCTTCGGTCAACCCCTGCGAGTTATGTTTGGAAATATCGCCGCCCATTTCTTTGACCAACTCGACCGAGTATCGTGCGGCCGGCGAACCCTCGATGCCGAGCGTGCCGGCGGATTTAACCTCGACTTCATCCTGCAATCGCGACGGGAGCTTAACCCGTAACAAGCCTTCGGCCAGCGGGCTGCGGCAACTGTTGCCGCTGCAAACAAACAGAATTTGAAATTTCGAGTTTGTGTTCAAGTTTTTAACTCTCCAATGCATTGGCGAATCTCTGCTACCGGCACGGCGCCGGCGCGCACAAGTGACGGCGGCACAGTCGTCACATCAATAATCGTTGAGGGCTGGGTCTGCAACGGCGGCCCGCTATCTAAAATCAACGCCAGTTGCTCGCCAAAAATTTCAGCAATGGCCGTCGCAGCAGACAACACCGGTTCACCGCTGCGATTGGCGCTGGTGGCAATGATCGGCGCGCCGAGGTTTTTAGAAATTTCACGCGCGAGTTTTGCCGCCGGCAGCCGCATCGCGATTTTACCGGACTCTCCAATTAATTTCGGTGACACGGACACGGCCGCTTTGAAAATTAAAGTCAGCGGGCCCGGCCAAAATTGTTCGATCAGAATTTCGGCGCTGCTGGGAATTTCCGCAATATAATTAGAAGCAATTTCTTTTTCACCGATAATCACCGGCAACGCCTTCTCTGCCGCGCGGCCCTTGAGCGCAAAAACGCTCTCAATGGCAACCAGCGCTCGCGCATCACCGCCGAAGCCGTACAGCGTGTCGGTTAGATAAGCAATAATCTCGCCATTTTTCAGCGCTTTGCCGGCGACCGCAATCGCAAAAGCGTCAGGATTGGTGGAATCTACCGCGATGATTTTCATAACAATCTTTTAAGCTGTTGCACATTTTTAAAAACCTCCTCCACCGTAATCTCCCACATGCAAGCGTGTGAGCCCAGCGGACAACGGTCGCCGCCGTGTGCGCTGCAGGGCCGGCAGGCGATATTTTTCTCGATCACAACATGCCCAGCGCCGAACGGCGCGAAACCGAAGGCCGGCACTGTTGGTCCAAAAATTGTGATGACCTTGCAGCGGGTCGCCACGCCGAGATGCGTCGGCGCACTATCATTGCTGATTAAAATTTCGCAACGATCCAGCACAGCGGCGGATTGCCGCAACGATAATTTACCCGCGGTGTTGCAACAATTTTTATCCAGTGCTGCGGCAATTTGTGCGCAGAGCGCTACGTCGTTGCTGCCGCCAATTAAAAAAATGAAAGCACCGGTTTCTTGAATGAGTTTTTGGGCCAGTCCAATAAAACGCTCGGCCGGCCAACGTTTGGTGGCCCATACCGATCCCGGGGCCAAGGCACAAAGCCATCTACCTTCCGGCGTAGCCTTTAACAAGGTTGCGGCATTTTGCGCGTCGTTTTTATCCCATGCCACTTTGGGCGGCGGTGTGACGAAGCTTCGGTTAAAAGTGCGCAACAAATCTAAGTTGCGCTCGACTTCATGTTTCTGCGGATATGGCACCCGCTGGGTAAACAACCACGCGCCGGCGCTGCGTTCGAAGCCGAGTCGTTCAGGAATTTTCGCCAGTCGAACCAGCAACGCGCTGCGCAGCGAACGGTGCGGCACCAGCGCCAAATCATATTTTTCTTGCCGCAGTTTTTTGGCCAAACGCCACAGCGCGATGAGTCCGCGTTGCTCGCCGCGTTTGTCAAAGGCCCAAACCCGTTGAATAAAATTATTCTTTTCCAACAAATTCACTGCCGCCGGAATCGCCATGAAATCAACTGCGCTATCGGGAAAAATCTGCTGTGCGGCCTCAGCCAGCGGCGTTGCCAAAATCACATCGCCAATAAAAGCTGTTTGTACAATTAATATTTTTTTACGTTTCACCACTGCATACAGGTTACGGCTTACTGAGCACTGGCTTCGTCTTCCATCGGCGGTGCATCCAGAACCAGTGGTCGGGATATTGGCGAATATATTTTTCTAAAACTTTCGTCCACGTTTCTGTAATTCGCCGCAATTTTTCTTCCTCAGCGCTTGCATCATTTTCTGGGAAATTGAACGTCAGCAATTCGGCTTCGACGCGGTGGCGGCCGTGCGGCTCGCGAATCGCAACGCAAAACACGATCGGCGCTTGCGTTTTTAAAACGAAGGCTGCCGGTCCCTGCGCCGTCGAGGCCGGACGGTCGAGAAAATCCACAAAAATGCCATTGCTGCCGGCGTCTTGATCGGCGAGAATGGCAACAAATTTTTTTTCGCGCAACGCTTTGAGAATGCCGCGCAACGCCGCCCCCCGCGGAATCGAGGGCATATTCATCTTCGTTCGAATGTCGCGGATCATCGCATCGACATAAGGATTGTTCTTTTCTTGGTACAAATAAACCATCGGATATTGCAT
>CAYUVM010000742.1:0-2611 GCA_964447935.1 uncultured Cytophagia bacterium
CCACGACTTTCGTCAACCACGGTTTCCGTTTGATCAAAAAAGCCGTCGCCGGCGATGACGTGTTCATCGTCACCGTAAATTCCACTGGATCCTCCGAAGCGCCCTTGCTGACCTGAATCTTCAGGATATTTTTTTCCGGAAAAGGATAGCCCACGCTCCACGAATGCCCGTGGCCATGCAGAAAGAGAATCGGCTTGTTAAAAGCCGCGGCGGCCTGACGGAAAGGGGTGGAAAAGGAAGTGCTGGTGGCGGGTCCAAAATGAGAAAAGACAACTGCGGCACGGACCTGCGAACCTTTCGATTGGAATTGCTGGATAACCCAGGTCGCTGCCGGCGGTAAGGGCATGGGGCCGCCGGAGTAATCGATACCAATAAATAAAACACCATTCAAAACAAATGCAAAATTAGCCGGATTCTCCGTCTGATGTTCGGTCGCTGGCGCGCCGCAAAAATTCTCTTCAAAGTTTTTATAATACTTTGACCACAAATTGTAGGCGCCCATCTGGTTGCTGCAATTACTCATTTCGTTGTCGCCGGTGACGATGTAAGTCGGAACCCTGAACCCTTTCATCATATTCGCGACGAGGGCATAATTCGATTCCAGGCACGCCGAGCCGCCGACGCCGATATCGCCCACGTGTACGGCGAATGCCGACGGGCTATAAATATTATGATTGGGAATCTGTTTTTGGAAAACCACAGCTTCGCTATTGGAATAGGGGATATCACCAAAGCCGGAAAACGTGACCGGTTGGCCCTGGGCCCAGCCGGTTCGGCTCAAACCGAAAAAGCACAAAAGCAAAAGCGCGCTTCTGGAAAATCCGTATCGCAAATGATGCATGGCAAATCCTGCAGGGTTAAAAGTCTGACCTCGCCCTCACGCGTAGCTCATAGCCAGATGATTTGACAAAAACAACAATCAACAAGCGGCGAATTGATAAAATTCGGCGATTGCCGGTCGAGAGATATTCAAATAAAATTAAAGTCAGCCAATCCGTGGCGGGAGGTGTCAAATTCAACAATAAAAATTACAACCAAGCCATCGACCTTGCGGAAACACCGATGACGAAACAGCTTAGCCGGAGCACGACATCGCCATGCTCCGGCCAATGGCCATTCTCTCAAATTCCAAACAGGCCGTCGTCCTTGGACTACCGGCCTCGGACGATTTTATTTTACCAACACAAAATTTCGCACCATCCGCACCGCACCGGCCTGCATCACATAGAAATAAGTGCCGCTCGGTAAATTCTTGGCATGGAAAGTAACTGTATGCGTGCCGGCCTCAAATTCGCGCTCAACCAACGTGCGCACTTCCGCGCCGTTAATCGTGTAGACTTTGATGGTCACCGGTGAAGCTTGCGGCAAACCGAAACGAATCTGCGTGCTCGGGTTGAACGGATTCGGATAATTTTGCTCGAGACTAAATTCTTGCGGAATAACGGCAGTCACCACCGTCTCTTCAGCCGCCTGTTTCGCGGCTGTGGTGGCGTTCGCGCTCAACGGCATCTGGATCAACAATTGCGGATCGTTCGTCGATTCTTCGGAGGCATAATAAACCGCGTCGGAATCGCTGCTCTTAACCGCCAAACTATAGATGCCGTTGCCGACAACCGCTGCGGTGACGTCAAACTCAACCCACTGCTTCGAGACGGCTGTTCCCACCGAGCTTAAAGGCGCCCCGGTAATCGCCGGCGCATTGGCCCAAAGCATCCCGGTTTCAACCCACGCCAGGGTGCTATCGAGGTAATTATTCGAGACGGCATACACGGCGCCGCCCTCGGGGCTGTCGTTGGTCACATACAAACGCAGCTTCGCGCCGACCGGTGCGCCGCTCAGTCCCGTGACGTTGAATTTGAAATAAGTCAGAAAGATCTCCGACTTGCCGGTTTTCACGCGCATTGCGGTGGCGGTGCCATAGTTTGTCGTCGGCGCGGTGGAGCTGACGTAAGTGTCATGCACCGGGGTGAATACAATCGGCGGCGGCATAATGCTAAAATTGCCTGCGCTCGTCGCGGTGCCTGCGGAGTTGGTTACCGTGATTTTTCCCGCGCCCGGCGTCGCGCCCGTTGGCACCGTCGCGCGAATTTGCGTCGCTGAATCCACATAAAACGTTGTTGCTGCGGTGCCGCTGAATTTAACGCCCGCTACGCCGGTGAAATTACTGCCGGTAATCACCACCTCGGTGCCGGTTGGTCCGCCGCTCGGTGTGAACGAGGCAATCGTCGGTGTGATGGTGACGATAAAATCCGTCGCAAAAGAGCCGTTGCCGGCGGCATTGGTGACGCGAATTCTTCCGGAGGTGGCGCCTGCCGGCACCTTCGCGCGAATTTTCGTGTTGGAATCCACCGTAAAATTGGTGGAAGCCACGCCATTAAAAGTGACGGCGGTAGCGCCGGTGAAATTCGTGCCGTTGATCGTCACTTCAGTTTGTGCCGGCCCGTCCGCCGGCGCAAACGAGGTGAGGCTCGGCGCATTCGACGGCGTCGTCATAATCACCAACTGCGGAGCAGTAGCCGTGCCGTTTTCTTTGGCGCGATAATAAACTTTATCGGAATTGTTGCTCTTCAAGCCAAAACTGTACGTGCCGTTGCCGACGATCGCCGCAGAG
>CAYUVM010000743.1:0-2595 GCA_964447935.1 uncultured Cytophagia bacterium
AATTATGACGTGATCAGCAAGCTCAAACAAGCGTTGACCGAAGATCCGGACTGGCGCATTCGCTACTACGCCTACAATGCGCTGGAGTCGATCAATAAAGTGCCGACGGAATATCGCAAGCCGTTCATCGACAAAGCGCGCGCAGTTTTTATGAATCCGTTTAAAGGACTGTTAAAATAGTTTTGCAACAATTTGCGGTAAATAATTTAGCTTCCCTCCAACTTGATGGTTTAACTTTGAGTTGATCATGCTGAAAAGAACAATTCTCTTCGTTGGCCTCGCCGTTGTTTTATTAAACCACGATCTGCTTCTCGCCCAATCCACCAAAGGTGCGATCCGTGGTAAAATCACTGATAGGAAAAACGGCGAGCCGTTGCCGGGGGCGAATGTTATGGTCAAAGGCACGGCGCGCGGCGCCGCCACGGATTTCGACGGCAAATTCGCGATCCCCGAACTCAATGCCGGTGATTATCAGCTCGACATCAGCTTGATCGGCTACAAGCAAGTGCAACGCACCGGCGTCAAAGTCGCACCGGGCGCGGCAACGGAAATCAATGTGCAATTGGAAGAAACCGCGCTGGCGCTGGGGCAGGAAGTCGTCGTCATCGGCGAAAGGCCACTTTTCAGTATTGACGAAACCACGACGCGCCGCGCTATTTCCAGCGCCGAAATCGAAAAGTCTGTCGTCGAAAATGTCACCGACGTTGTTGCCAATCAAGTCGGCGTCGTCGAAAGCGACAACGAGATTCACATTCGCGGCGGGCGCTCGTATGAAAATGCGTTTTTGCTCGACGGCGTTTCCGTGCAAGATCCACTCTCCGGCACCGGCTTCGGTTTACGGCTTTCGACGGAGGCCATCGAAGAAGTTGAAGTACTCACCGGCGGCTTCAACGCCGAGTTCGGCCAAGCGATGAGCGGCATTGTGAATGTCACCACTAAAGAAGGCGGCGAGAAATATCACGGCACAATTTCTTACAAGCGCGATCATTTCGGCAATCACGATCCCGGCACGTTCATCATCGGCACGTTCAGCGATCAAAGCCGTTTCAGTTTTAACACCGACATCGCCGAGTTCAGCATCAACGGCCCGGAGCCATTGACGAATTACGTTTTACCGGCGCTCGGTATTCGCCCGCCCGGAAAATTTTCTCTTTTCTTGAACACGTACGCGCTGCTCAGCAACGATTTCACCAAGCGCCGCGCGGAGCAACTTTATTCTTCCACTTTTTACGGCACTCGTTTCGCGCCGCGACAGGAGAATGATTACAACGGCCTCGCGAAACTCACATGGCGCATCGATCCGACACACAAACTCGTGCTCTCTTACAACGGCTCGGTGGCGCTCAATCAAAACACGCAATCGCTGCAAACCAATCTCGAATACGTACCAGCCGGCCCCGGCTATCCGTATGACTTTCAAAACAATCTGGATAATTTCAACACCTTCACACATCTCAACAACAGTTTTGGCCTCGCGTGGACGCACACGTTGAACAGCCGCACATTTTACGAGCTGAAGCTGTCGCGCTTCTTCGCCAATCTCCGCGCCGAGCCGAATGGAAAACTCTGGCCGGAATATGTTGAGCCGTTTGATTTTCCGCGGCCACCGATCATCACCTACGTCACGAATCCTGACGGCTCCATCACCGTGCCGCCGGACGGATTTTATGACGCCGGCAACGGCCCAACATGGCACGATCATTACGTGGAAGATTTCGTGCTCAAAGCCGATGTGAGTTACAATCGCAGCCAGCGCCACGACTATAAAGCCGGTCTCGAGATGACGTATCGCGAAATGCAACTCATCGACATTTACGCGCCGTGGTCGGGGCCGCTCGGTTTGAACAACGATATTTATCGCGTCTATCCGAATTACGGCGCACTGTATGCGCAGGATAAAATTACTTATGAAGGCATGATCGTCAATGTCGGCGTGCGCCTCGATTATTGGTTCCCCGGCAAATATGTCGAAGACGCCGTCGAGAATTTGAGCGTTGCCACGATCAACGAAGCGGCGCGCGATAAATTTCGTGATGAAACGTATGGCTTGTTTGGCCGGCGTTGGAAAGGCCGTCTCAGTCCGCGCCTCGGCGTGTCGTTTCCGGTGACGGACAATCAAATTTTGTTTTTCTCGTATGGCCACTTCTCGAAATTGCCGCGGCCGCAATTTGTTTATGCCAAGCTCGGCGCCAACAACTCGCGCTCGGCCTTTCAACGCATCGGCAATCCGAATCTCAATCCCGAAACTACCGTCGCGTACGAGATCGGTTTGAAGCACAAATTCAGTGAGAATGACGCGCTCTCGGTCTCGGCGTATTATCGCGATATTTTCGATTACGTCACCACCGTGAATGTGAGCGGCACCGGCCGTTTCATTCGCGAGTCGTTCACCACGTATTTGAATTTGGATTACTCGCGCAGCCGCGGCATTGAAGCCGAGTATAAAAAACGCGCCGGCGATTTTCTCACCGGCTCGGTGACCGGCAGCTATTCGATTGCGACCGGCAAAAGCTCCTCGCCGGATGATGCGTATCTTGTCGCGCGCGGCGTGCTGCCGGAACGCGCCATCACCGAAGATTTTTTACTCTGGGATCG
>CAYUVM010000744.1:0-2591 GCA_964447935.1 uncultured Cytophagia bacterium
CCGAGCGAGTCGCCGCCGCCGGGCACACGGGTCCGATACGGGGCGTGGCCGGTCTAGGATCGGTGGCGTCCCCAAGTGCAATGATGTGAATCGGAATATTGTAAGCTTTGGCGCTGTCAATCGCGGCCTGTTCCGTGGTGCGCGATTCATTATCGTAGCCGTCCGTGTAGAGAATGATCGCGCGCCGCGTTTTTTCCAGCTTGGTTTGTTGAATGGCAAATTGCAGGGCGTCGTAAATAGCCGTGCCCGGGCAGGTGTCGGTATTCGCTATTTTGGCGCGAAGGGCCACGTAATTGTTTGCGCTCGTAAAGCCAACCGAGTCTTTAACCGAACCGCAAAATTGAATTAGGCCGGCGCGATCTATACCCGGACGAAGTTCATCGAGAAAAGCGAGATTACCGGCTTTGGCGTTGGATAACTCTTCGATCATCGTGCCGCTAACGTCCATCACCAGCATCGTGCTGGTCGGGAATGGCCGGCTCTTGCGAAACTCGGTGAACAGCGGCGCCGGGGTTTGCTCAAAGATATCGGGATTGGGTGGAAACGAGCGATTATCGCGATGAAATTCGACGCCGCGATTCCACAGACTCGTGATCGGCAACCCCACTTCGGCAATGTCTGACGGCGCCAACCACCACGAGGTGCTGGCCAGGCCAAGGATCGGATTGCCGACGGTATCCGTGACGGTTATGGTTGCGATCACCGGGTACGGAAACGCTGAGGTCAACCCGCGCGCCGTAATATCTCCATTAATAGAGATATTGGTGACATGCACTTCGAGGTTGTTTTGTCCCGCCGCTGTGGAAAAACATCCCAGGATCAGCGAAAGCGCCAAAAATTTGCGCCAAAACGGGTGAATCGAAGATTCGTTCAAATTCATGCAGAATCGTCGCATCAAATGATGGAAAATGATTGCTCCGGCCCCTGACACTCGCCCAAATTTCGGCAGGACATTCCTGCGGCGTTGCTCACAGGGTCGCTCCGCGCGCGTCTGCCTTGGCTGGTTAAATTATTACAACTTTGTCAATCTTAACGAAATATTTCAAAAAAAGCAAGTGTTTTCTATTATTATATTATCATCATGCCTGTGCTAATGATACCATGATAATTAAGCCGTTGATTTTATATCGTGCCAATAATTTCCCTATTTCGCGGCGCTCATGCAAAAACCATTAGGGAAATTATTAAAAAAAGCGTATCATCATTGTATGCAAAAAAACCTTGCTTTTTTAAGCCGCCAGTCTGATCTTCTTACATGAGATTTTCCAGTGACCGGAACGGCCCGCCGGATCGTTCCGCTCGTCCACACTATTTTCCACGAGGCAAATTCCGCATGAAAGCAAAATTAATTCATGTTTTAGCGGCCGCTTTTTTTCTTGGCACATTTCCCCTGGCGCTCCGGGCGCAAGGCTTCGGTCAAAATAAAATTCAATATCAAACCCGCCAATGGCAATTTATTCAATCGGAGCACTACGACATCTATTTTTACCAAGGCGGCGCCACCGCGGCAAAGTTTACCGCTGCAGTGGCCGAGTCCTCGTATCATCAAATCAGCCGGTTGCTCAATTTTAAAATGCAATCGCGCACGCCGATTCTGGTTTATAACTCGCACAATGACTTTGAAGAAACCAATGTCAGCCCCGAAATTCAAGATGAGTCCGTCGGCGGTTTTACGGAATTTTTTAAAAATCGCGTCGTGCTGCCGTATGAAGGCTCGCTCGAACAATTGCGCCACGTGATTCACCACGCGTTGACGCATGCGATGCATTTGCAATTTTTTTACGGCACCGGCGCCGGCGCAGCCATTCGCGGCATTTCCGGTTTTGCGTGGCCGCTGTGGTATGGCGAAGGCCATGCTGAATATTTTGCGCGCCGCTGGGATGCGGAATCCGACAACTTCATCCGCGACGCCGTAGTCTCCGAATACCTGCCGCCGATTCCGCAACTCAATGCGTTTCTCGCCTACAAAGGCGGGCAAGCCTTGATTTATTGGATCGAGCAGCGTTACGGCGTCGAAAAGGTCACCAAATTCAACCAGACCCTGCGCCGCGTGAAGAATGTTGACCGCGCGATTCGTGAGGCCTTCGGCATGTCGATGGAAGACTTCAGCGACGCCTGGCATAAGGGCATGCGCGAAGAGTATTGGCCGGAAATCACGCGCCGCACCGCGCCGGCGGATTTGGCGACGCAAGTCACCAACCATGTTAAAAACGATGCTTTCATTAACAACAGTCCGGCATTAAGCCCGAGCGGGGATCGCCTCGTGTATATCAGCGATCGCGCCGGCAAATTTGATATCTACGTGACGTCGACGCTCGACCTCAAAAAACCGCAGCGGTTGGTGAGCGCGCAAAAACAAAGCGGCCTGGAAGAATTGCATTGGTTGCGCCCCGGCATCACCTGGTCGCCGGACAGCAAGAGCATTGCATTTGCCGCCAAGGCCGGCGCGCACGATGCCATTCACATTGTTGATGTTGAACGCAGCAAGATCATTCGCACGTACCAGCCGAAATTAGACGGCCTGTGGTCGCCAGCCTGGTCACCGGACGGGTCAAGCATTGCCTTTATGGGCATGAAAGATGGCCGCAGCG
>CAYUVM010000745.1:0-2588 GCA_964447935.1 uncultured Cytophagia bacterium
CGCAGAAGTTCCCACCCGCGTGGTGGAAGTTATCCGCGCCAATGTGCGCTCCGATATCGCCTTCGATGAAAATGGCGCTGCCAAGAAAAAACCGTTAAAGCAATAAGGATTTTACCTCATGGGCAATACAAAATTAATTCGCAATGTGTTCATCCTGATATTGATGGCCGTGATCCCGGCGCGGAGCTTTAGCGCCACCGGCGCGAAAAAAATTATGGTTGGCGTCGGCCAATCGGAGCTGATTGAAGTATCCGCGACGGTAAAGCGCATTTCCATTGCCAACCCCGAAGTGGCGGATGCCAGTGTGACCTCGCCGAAACAGATTTTGATTAACGGCAAGGCGCTCGGCACCACCAGTATGATTGTGTGGGATGAAACCGAGCAGTATCGCATTTTTAAGCTTATTGTGCATACCGAAGTTTCCAATCATCAGGTGTCGTTGCGCGTGCGTTTTGCCGAGGCGAATCGCACGGCGCTGAAAGAAATGGGAATGAATTTTCTGGTGAAACAGGGAATCGGCAAGGAGCGGTTGAGTGCCGGCAGTTTCGGCGGCAAGGCGGGCACGCCGGCGGATCCGTTTCTGCTGCCGTTCGATAACGTGCCGGAACAGTCCCGGGGCGATTTGCGCGAAAGCGTGTTGAACGACAACATCGATTTTTTTCTTTCGATTCCGACGCGAAATATTGCCGCGGTGGTTAAGGCGCTCGAAGAGAGAAATTTGTTGACGACGTTGGCGAAACCGAATCTCAGCGCAATCAGCGGTTCAGAGGCGAGTTTTCTAGCAGGCGGCGAGATTCCGGTTCCGATCGTTTCCGGCGCCACCGGGCAGGTAACGATTCTCTTTAAAGAATTCGGTATCCGGTTGAAATTTGTGCCAACGGTGCTGGATTCCAATCTGGTCAATATTAAAGTGGCTACGGAAGTCAGCAGTCTGGACTTTGATAACGGCATCATTCTCAGCGGTTTTCGCATCCCGGCATTGATTTCACGCAAAGCGGAGACAACAGTGGAGCTAAAGGATGGCGAGCATTTTATTGTCGGTGGTTTAATCGCCAACGACGTTGCCAAAACTTCCTCGAAGGTTCCCGGCCTCGGCCATCTGCCGATTCTCGGCAACCTGTTTAGCAGCTCCAGATTTTTAAACAACGAAACGGAGTTGATCATCATGATCTCTCCGCACATCATTCAAACCATGCAAGACGATGCGGTTCCGGAATTGCATTAATCTTGATGAGGAAAAAATGTTGAAACTAATCAAAAACCAAAAAGGCAGTACGATGATTTTTGCCGCGTTAATGATGGTGTCCATGGCCGGTTTTGCGGCGCTTTCCATTGACACCGGCGTGATTCTCACGGCGGATCATCAACTGCAAAATGCCGTGGATGCTGCCGTCCTTGCCGGCGCTTCCGGTTTACTGATCAATCAAAGCACCGCCACCAACCGCGCTGTGGCGGTCGGCGCGCTGAACACTTACATGAATCAACCGGTGGCCCTCAATGCCGGCAACGTGAGCTTTCCGGCGGCAAACCGGGTTCGCGTGCAAGCGGCCCGCCAGCTCAACCTTTTTATGGCGCGGGCGCTTGGCGTCAATACCGCCAATATCAATGCAACGGCGCTGGCGGAATTGAGCGTTTTATCGCAAACCAAAAAGCTGCGGCCGTGGTGCATTCCTTTTGAAAATTGGAGCATTGGCGCACAAACCGTTCTCAAGGCCGGATCGAGGTCAACCCATTCATGCGGCGAACGCACCGAGTCGTCCAGTTTCTATTACACGGTGGACTATCCGCCGGTAAATAAAGGTACGCCCGCCTGCGGCACAACGTCATATCGTGATTACATCAAGTTTAGTTATACCGGTGAAGTGGGCATTGGCGATGTGCTGCAAGTTGAAACGAGCAACATGGAAGCAACGACCCAGCAAGGCGTGAACTATTTAATTTCTCAAGATGCGGGCGCGCGGTGGGACAATGTGCAAAAGACGGTGGTTAATTCAAAGTTTCCGGGCTTCACCAGCCCGCGCATTCTGAAAGTTCCTTTCTTTGATCCCGATGCGGCTCTCGAAGCCGGACGTGAGGAAGTGGCGGTTACCGGCCTGGGCGCTTTTTTTCTTGAAGAGGCCAGCTATGACGGCGATATAACCGGACGCTTTATTAAAATCACCACTGAGGGCACGAATACCGCCGGCCCCGGCGCCGGTTATCTGTATAAAATTAAATTGCTGCAATAAACCGAAAAGATTTTGCACATGATGCGAAGCCCGGCGCCTAACGCATGAAGCGATAGACGCCGGACGAACGCAATAAAATTTGACACAGTGGAAGAGAACAATGGCAGAGAAAAGCGAAAAAATTAGCCTCGTCGTGATTGATCCCGACGAAAAGTCCCGCCAATCCGTAAAGACGCTGCTCAAAGGCGTGCAGCGTGTGAAGATTGTCGCAGAAACCGGGGATTTGACGCGGGGCTTTGAAAAAATTGGCGAGTTGCAACCCCAGGTCGTGATTTTGGATTTGTCGCCCAATGTTGAACTGACGTAGAAGATGGCGGAGCGGCTCACGCAGACTTTTCCACAGATGACGCTGTTTGTTAC
>CAYUVM010000746.1:0-2586 GCA_964447935.1 uncultured Cytophagia bacterium
CTGCGCGGCAAATATATGAAAAGGGACGGCAGCATCGTCGATATTTTTACCATGACGAAAAAAGCCACGGCCACCCGCGTCGAGATCAATGATCCAGCGCAGCGGCCGATGCAATATGTATTGAATTATCCGAATCCATTTCGTCCGAGCGAATCAACCGAGGGCATGAATATTGTTTTTGAAATATCACAGATGCAGCCGATTTATGCGGCGGTGTATGATTTAACCGGACGCGAGGTGGCGCGGTTGAGTAACGGTGAATTACTGGCGCCGGGACGGCATATTCTGAAATGGAATGGCCTGGGTACGAATGGTGAGAAAATAGCCAGCGGCGCTTACTTCTATCGCTTGCAGGCCGGGGTGCAAACGCACACGGCGAAAATCTTGCTTTTGCCGTAAATTGGGGCGCAAGATGAGGGTGGCAAGATGATTTTTGCCACCCTCATCTCGCCATCAATTTATTCCCGCGCGCCAGCCTCTCCCTTTGCGAATGTGTTGCAAAATTTCCAACATCAACTTCATCTGTTCCCGCGCCAGTTTTTCTTGTCCGTGAGCTTCCAGGCTCAGATTATATTCGCCTAAAATAATTTCGAATCGACGGTAAAGCGGAAATTGCAAATTACGCTCAATTAATTCGAATCCCTGCCAGTAGGCATCGTAAGCCAATTGATTGGCCATTGCCGAATCCCCGCTGGTATAAGCGGTGAGGCTTTGTTTGAGCAGCCGTTCGGTGATGGCGATATATTCTTCGGCCGTCGGTTGCGGCGGATTTTTTCGGCAGTAATCCGCCAACGCCTGGAAGTTCGGCGCCGGTTTCGGCAATTTTTGATGCGTGAGCAGATCAATAAGTTCGGTATTGTTTTTTGTCGCTAATTGCTGCAGTGTAAATTTTTGCTCCGCGGCCGGCAATGCGTTAAAATCGCGGCGCAACGTCATTATATAAAAAGCTAAATCCCAGCGCTCGTCGGCCGTAAATGACTCCGCAAAAGACGCCATCGCCGTGCCCTCCACGCCGAAACTAATGGCTTGAAATAATTGATACGGAGCGTAATGATTCAAGCGGTTCGGATCCGTAAAGTCGCGCGGCTTCGGATTCAAGGTATCGGCGGAAGGCCCGTCGCCGGCGCCGCGCGGACCGTGGCAGGAAACGCAGTTCTCGTCGAACAATCTTTCGCCGTTGGCTAAATCCGGCCCCAGACGCGGGAAAACGAGCAGGTTCTTTTCCTTGACTATAATAGCAAGCAACGCTTGGCATTGCGCCCGAATCTGTGGCGCCGCCATTTTGCCGGCGATCAAGCGTTCTAATTTTTGAAATTCTTGCAATGTTGATTTTTTCCCGCCGCGGCTCGCCTGATAAGAGGTGAGCAGATTGTTGGCAAAGCGTTGCATTTCGTTATATTCAAACGCGTCGAGGATGCGGCCCTGCTGCACGGCGCGGTCATAATCGCTGGCGAGATATTGCAACATAAAAACCCAGCGCTGGCCGTTTTCTCCAACATTAGAAGCCTCCTGCGGCTCAACCGGCGTTGCGGAGAAGCGCGAAGGCAGCAGTGCGATACCCGCCAGCAACACCAAAATTATTCGGCAAAAAAAAGCAACTCGATTCATAATTTATCCTGAAGTTTAAAAATAGGTTTATTCTTAAAAGATACCTCACAGCCCAAAACTTGCGTAAGCCAGCCTCGTGCTGCGGTTACCCGCTGCAAATATAAATTTCCATTGCATTTTAATTCATATCCGCGTATATTTTTTGATTGGGATAAAATTGACGGACAACCTTTGCCATGATCCCACAAGAAGCAGCAATCCGCGCGCGAATTGACGGCATTCGCCATCGCCTCGCTGCCGCTTGCGAGCGGGCGGGCCGCGATCCGCAAGACGTAACGCTGATGGCGGTGACCAAAACGGTTTCAGCCGAGTTGATCGAAGCGGCGTATCACGCCGGGATCACCTTTTTCGGCGAAAATCGCGTGCAGGAAGCGGCCGCAAAAATTTCTCCGACCTTACGGCACGAGCTTGAACGCCCGGCTATGATGCCGCAATGGCATCTGATTGGACATTTGCAAACCAACAAAGCTAAAAAAGCCCTCGAGCTGTTTCAGGTCATTCAATCGGTCGATAGCTTGCGGCTCGCCGAAGTATTGCAGCAGCAGGCGGGGTTGGCGCAAAAAAAGGTCGAAATTTTCATTGAGATCAACACCTCCGGTGAAGCTGCCAAATTCGGCGTGCCACCGGCAGCGGCGCTGACGCTCGCCCAAAATGTTGCGGCCTTGTCCAATTTGCAATTAACCGGTTTAATGACCATTGGCGCATTAACAGAGGAAACGGCGGTGATTCGCCGTGGCTTTCGGCGGTTGCGCGAATTACGGGACGAGTTGAATGCGGCAAAATTACCCGGCGTTAACATTCGGCACCTGTCGATGGGGATGACGGACGATTTTGAACTGGCGATTGAGGAAGGCTCAACGCTCATCCGGGTGGGGCGCGCCATTTTTGGCGCACGCAGTTGACCGGCCATGGCGGTGTTTGCCGCCGATGCCGCCGAAATTCAGTTGTGGCGCGTCGGCAAAGTATAAAGATTGACGC
>CAYUVM010000747.1:0-2586 GCA_964447935.1 uncultured Cytophagia bacterium
CTCGACGCAAGTAAATTCTTAATCTCAGCAAACTTATCCCAAATTAAGATAAAAATTTTTGACACTACGCCAGATTTCTTCAGGAGAAAACATGAATAAAATTCGTGTGCGTGTTTTGAGTTGCGTAATGTTGCTCATGTCCGTTGCCGCTCTTGCCGTGCCGGTGGCTTCAACGCCGCCAGATCTTGCCGGCATTTGGCAGGGCATATTAAAAATTGGCGGGATCGAGTTGCGCCTGGTGATTAAAGTTTCCAAAACTGAGCGTGCGCAATACACTGCGACGCTGGACAGCCCGGATCAGGGCGCAAAAGATATTCCCGCGAGTCTCGTGTCGTTTACCAACGGCGACGTCAAGATCGAGATCAAAGTGATTTCCGGCGTTTTTACCGGGAAGATGAGTGACGACAACACGATCACCGGCGAATGGAAACAAGGCCCGGCGGCGCTGCCGCTGATTATGAAGCGCACCGATAAAGCGCCCGAAGCGCCGCGCCGGCCGCAGGAACCGCAAAAACCCTTTCCATATAAAGATGAAGAGGTCAGGTACGATAATCCGAAAGCCGGAATCAAATTAGCCGGAACCTTGACGATACCGACGGCAGGCGGACCGTTTCCAGCGGCGATTCTCATCAGCGGTTCCGGCCCGCAAGATCGCGACGAAGCGCTGCTGGGCCACAAACCGTTTTTGGTATTGGCCGATTATCTCACGCGGCAAGGCATCGCGGTTTTGCGTTTCGATGATCGCGGCGTCGGCAAATCCACCGGCGAGTTTGCCAAAGCCACCAGCGCGGATTTTGCGACGGACGTGCTGGCGGGCGTGGAATATTTAAAAACACGACAAGAAATCAATTCGAAACAAATCGGCCTCATTGGGCACAGCGAAGGCGGTTTGATTGCGCCAATGGTCGCCGCCCAATCACCGGCGGTGGCGTTTATCGTGTTGATGGCCGGGCCGGGAATTTCCGGCGAAGAAATTTTGTATTTGCAGAGCGCGTTGATCGCGCGCGCCAGCGGCGCTCCGGAGACGGCGATTGCCAAAAATCTGGCGTTGTCGAAAAAAACTTTTGCCGTCATCAAAGCCGAGCCGGATAACGCCGTCGCCGAAAAGAAGCTGCACCCGATTTGGACACAGGCCTTGAACGCGTTGACCGCTGAAGAGAAAAAGGCTTTGGATTTTACCGGGACCAGTCCCGACTCGCTTTTTCAAACGCAAATCAAGCAACTGTTGTCGCCGTGGTTTCGGTATTTTCTCTTTTATGATCCACAACTGGCGTTGCGAAAAGTAAAATGTCCGGTGCTGGCCCTCAACGGTGAAAAAGATTTGCAGGTGCCCCCGAAAGAAAATTTAACGGCGATCGCGCAGGCGCTCAAGGCCGGGGGCAATAAAAAATTCATTACGAAAGAATTAGCCAATTTGAATCATCTTTTTCAAACCGCCACCACCGGCGCCCCGATCGAGTACAATAAAATCGAAGAGACGATTTCCCCCCAGGCATTACAAACGCTGGGCGATTGGATTTTGGCGCAAACCCAGCCGCAACGATAGAAGAGTTGGAGATTGCGGGAATTCGTCCCCCAAAGCCTGGGGCGCAATTTTCTTTTTCGACACCTCATCCCAGGAACGTTGCATATTAAGATGTGAATTTTATCTTAATCGTTTTCCATTTGCTTTGTTTACGGTGCTGGTAAAATTTGCCCCAACCGATGCAAAATCGCCAAATTCTCAAGCAACGTTTGCTCCGCGCGAGCTGGTTTTTCCTCTGTTGGACGAGCCTGGGATTTTTTTCCGCCAGCCAGGTTTACATCCGCTACACTTACAATTCCAACCAGCCTACGAGTTGGCGGCAAGCTTTGTCGGTGGCGATGCCGGATTGGTATGCCTGGGCCATGCTGTCACCGCTGATTTTTGCGTTTGCCCGCCGCTGCCCTATTGATCGCGATAAGCGCTGGCGCCGTGTTTTCGCGCATTTGGGCGCCGGACTTCTTTTTTCATCGCTGAAAATCATCGTCGAATTTATGGTGTTGTGGCCGCTGCTCGGCCTGCCGCAGCGCCTTCCGTCAGTCATTGCCCTGCAACAGAATCTATTGGTTTATGCCGCCATCGTTGGCATGCATTACGCTTTTGCCTACTACCGCCAATATCGCGAACATGAGGTGAAAGCTTCCCAGTTGGAAGTGCAGTTGGCGCAGGCGCAATTGCAGGCGCTGAAAATGCAACTGCACCCGCATTTTCTGTTTAATACCTTGCACGCGATTTCGACGCTGGTGCACAAAGATGCCGAAGCCGCAGATCGCATGATCGCGCGCTTGAGTGATTTGCTGCGCTTGAGTCTCGACAATCTCGGCGAACAGGAAGTGCCGCTGCAGCGCGAATTGGAATTTCTGCAACGCTATCTGGAGATCGAACAAATTCGTTTCGGCGACCGTCTCTCAGTTCAGATCGCTGTGGCGCCCGAAACGCTGGAGGCGTTGGTGCCCAATTTGATTTTACAACCGCTGGTCGAGAATGCGATTCGGCACGGCATCGCGCCGCGCTCGGCGCCGGGGCGAATTGAAATTCATGCCAAAACAGAAAAGGGGCAATTG
>CAYUVM010000748.1:0-2586 GCA_964447935.1 uncultured Cytophagia bacterium
ATTCATCAAATCAGCCCGCGGCGTGAGCAGCCGTTCATTGCCGTCAATTGTGGCTCTATGCCTGAGCATCTTTTGGAAAGCGAGCTTTTCGGCCATGAGCGCGGCGCCTTCACCGGCGCGACGACCAACAAACGCGGTCTGACCGAGGAGGCGAATGGCGGCACGCTCTTTCTCGATGAAATCGGCGATGCCCCCCTGTCGATTCAGGTCAAACTCCTGCGCTTCATTGAAAACGGCGAGATTCGCCGGGTGGGCGACACGCAAACGCTGCAAGTGAAAGCACGGGTGATTGCGGCGACCAACCGTGATCTGCAACAGATGATGCGGACCGGCATGTTTCGCGAAGATCTTTATTACCGGCTCAATGTCATTCCGCTTCATATTCCGCCGTTACGCGAACGCCGTGAAGATATCTTGCTGCTGGCGCAACATTTTCTAAAGAAACATATGCAGCGCCTGAATCGTCCGAATATTCGGCTTTCGCAGGAAGCGCAAAGCTGTTTGCTGCAATACCGTTGGCCGGGCAATGTTCGGGAACTCGGCCATGCCGTCGAACATGCTGTCACCTTATCAAGCAATGAGATACTGCAGCCGAGCGATTTCCCAGCGCAAATTTCGCAGCCCCCGGCAGCGATAAAGAAAAAGGAAATGCAGCATCTCATGGCGGGTAGTCTGGCCGAAGTTGAGAAAGCATACATTTTTCAAGTCCTGCAAGATGCCAATTGGAATCAAAAACAGGCCGGTAAAGTTTTGCAGCTTTCCAAGGCGACACTGTATCGCCGATTAAAAGAATATGGCTGGCATAATCGTGTGAAAGATGGCGGCGCCGGTTTGAGCAGCGAAAAATAAACTCTCTGTAACAGATTTGCGAAAAGGGCGGGTTTTTTGAATGGTGAACTTTTACCCTACTTTAAAATTTCTCGCCCGACAATCTTCTTGACAAAAACCGCTGGGAGTGGTATATTTTGTACTGTTCGGTAAACGAGCGCGATTTACAAATGAGACCCAACGAGTTTTAACACATAGACATGGACAGTTGAGCCGGAGCGCGAGCCGATCATCGGTCGGCCTGAAGCGCAAGCCCTGTCCTATTTTTTTGCCTTGAAAGAAAAATGGCCCAAAACAATGCCGCAGGAGCGGAGAGCGAACAATTAAAAAGCAGTGGCCGGATTACCAAACGCGAGGAGGATTATTCGCGTTGGTATTTGGATGTAATTGCCTCAGCCGAATTGGCCGATTATGCGCCGGTGAAAGGCTGCATGGTCATTCGGCCCAACGGTTACGCGATTTGGGAAAAAATGCAGGCCGGGTTGGACAACATGTTCAAAGAAACCGGCCACGTAAACGCATACTTCCCGCTGTTTATTCCGGAAAGTTTTATGCGCAAGGAAGCCGATCACATCGAAGGCTTCGCACCGGAATGCGCCGTGGTGACGCACGGCGGCGGCAAAAAATTGGATGAGCCGCTGTTTATTCGCCCCACGTCGGAGACCATCATCTGGTCAATGTACAAGCGTTGGATCCAATCGTACCGCGATTTGCCGATTTTGATCAACCAGTGGGCGAACGTGGTGCGGTGGGAATTGCGCACGCGTTTGTTTTTGCGCACCACGGAGTTTCTCTGGCAAGAAGGCCACACGGCACATGCGACATTTGAGGAAGCCGAAAAAGAAACGCTGCAAATACTGGAAGTTTATCGCACGTTTGCCGAAGAGTTTATGGCGGTGCCGGTGATTCCGGGGGTGAAATCCGACAAGGAAAAATTTGCCGGCGCCCTCAAAACCTATTGCATCGAAGCGATGATGCAGGATCGTAAAGCGCTGCAAGCCGGCACCTCGCACAATCTCGGGCAGAATTTTGCGAAAGCCTTTGACGTGCAATATCTCGACGAGCAGGGCAAGCGCGAATTCGTTTGGGCCACGAGTTGGGGCGTTTCCACGCGGCTCATCGGCGCGTTGATTATGACGCACAGCGATGATAATGGCCTCGTGATTCCGCCGAAATTGGCGCCGTTGGAAGTTGTGCTCGTCCCCATTTGGAAAGGGCCGGACGAGCAGGGCGCGGTTTTAGCGCGGGCGCAGCAAATCGCCGCAGACTGGAAAGACAAATTTAGTTTTAAATTGGATGATCGCGATAACTATCGCCCGGGCTTTAAATTTAACGAATGGGAAAAGCGCGGGGTGCCCATTCGCATCGAAATGGGGCCGAAAGATTTGCAAAACAACAACGCCGTGCTGGTGCGGCGTGATACCGGCGCGAAACGCGTCGTGGCGCAGGCAAATTTGACGGACGAGATTCGCCAGACTTTGGCGCAGATGCAAACGGATATGTACAACCGCGCGTTGGCATTTCGCGAGCAAAACTCCAAAGTGATTGCCGATTATGCGCAATTCAAAAAAGAGATTGACGCGCCGGGAGGTTTCTTCTGGACGCATTGGTGCGGCAGCCGCGCTTGCGAAGATCGGCTGCAGAATGAAACCAAAGCCACCATCCGGTGTATTCCGCGTGTAACGACCAACCTCCAGTTGGCGGCGGAAGGCAAATGCCTGTTGTGCGGCGGAGCTGCAAAAGAGCAGGTGGTTATTG
>CAYUVM010000749.1:0-2582 GCA_964447935.1 uncultured Cytophagia bacterium
TAGAGATGGGAGAAGGGAACTGGTCGCCCGGTTCGGAAATTAAACTCTTTGAGCTTTCGCCGGCGGCAACCAATGGCCAAAGCCAGCCACCGGCGCGCAAAGTGGCGGCCATCATCTGTTTCGAATCGATTTTTCCGGAGGAAGTCGCCGCATTTGTGCGGCAAGGCGCCGATCTGTTGGTGGTGATCACCAATGACGCGTGGTTTGGCCGCCCCTCCGTGCCGTTCTGGTTGAGCGGTGGCATTTATCAGCATGCGCAAATTGCGATCTTCCGGGCGATTGAAAATCGCATCAGCATTGCACGCTGCGCGAACACCGGCCTGACGATGACCATCGATCCTTATGGACGCATTCAAAAACGCGCGCCGCTGTTTGCCGAAGCCGTGCTGACGGATGCAGTGCCGGTGCGCCGGGAAACCACATTTTTTACGCGACATGGCCATGTGTTTGTGCATACGGTTTCATTCATCGCGTTAGCGTTCGTGAGCGTGGCGATGCTGGCGCCGCGATTACACCCAAAGGCACATCAGGGGCAAGCGCCACCGGCAGCAGAAACCAGGAAAAAAAAACGCAACGGAGGAGAGTTTAAAGTTTGAAAGCTTGTGGT
Source organism: uncultured Cytophagia bacterium (assembly GCA_964447935.1). GTDB lineage: Bacteria > Zhuqueibacterota > Zhuqueibacteria > Zhuqueibacterales > Zhuqueibacteraceae > Zhuqueibacter. Next base: position 608 of record CAYUVM010000749.1, read on the forward strand.
TGGTTGTGGCCGCCCTTTGCGTGCATATGGCAATTTAGGCGTCGGCAGTTTTCCAGACGATTTTTCTTTCTAAGTGCGCTGCTGCCGAATCTCGTTTTCGCGCAACCGCCGGCCAAGAATTTGCAAATAATTCTGCCGCTTTTTGACCGCCTCGCAAGCCGCGTTGGCGCCGAGCTCGCGCCGGCAGAACCGCGGGCGGTCTGGTTGCAACCGCCGGCCAATGCGAAACCGGAAGAACGGTTTTTGTCCAGCCGCCTGGTGACGGTGCTCAAAGATTCGTTGCGTTTGGCCATTTTTGCGGAGCCGGTGGCGGCGTTGAGAATGACGGCGATAACGCCGCAGTTGTCACGCTGCGAAATTGTCTATCGCAAGCTGCCCCGCCGGCGCTTTTGGCAAAAGGCGCATTGGCAACGCACTGCCCATGTCGTTGTCGAAGTCAGCGCGCTGAATCCGGCAACGCGGCAAATTGATTTTCAGAAAATTTATTCCGAAAGCCTGGTGGATACGGTCGAGGGAAAATTTTTATCGCGTCTGGAAGATACAAGTTTGCCTTTTACCATCGGCAAAAAAGAGGAAATCACCGGAGGCCCTGGTTGGCTGGAACCGGTTTTGATCACCTCCGCCACCGGCGCCGTGGTTTATTTGTTTTATTCTTTGCGTAGTCGGTAAAGTACTTTTATTCTTGAGAATGGAGATTGGTATTCATGGAAGTTCGTCGTTTTTTACTCCGCCTTTTGCTATGCAGCTTCGTGCTCGGCCTCGCCGCTTGCGGCGGCAATAAGGCGCGGCTGAATATGGGCACGGAAGAGCGGTTTGCGTATGCGATGAAGCTGTTCAATGGCAAAAATTATTTTGACGCGCGCACGCAATTTCGTATCATCATTTTAAATGCGCCCGGCAATACGATTGTCGATCAGGCCCAATTCTATCTGGCCGAATGCCATTTTTTTATGGATGAGTTTGTGCTGGCCGCTTCGGAATACGAACGTTTGCTCAAACTCTATCCGCGCAGCGCGTTTCTGGACGACGCGCAGTATAAAATCGCGCTCTGCTATGACCATTTGTCGCCTAAGTCAGATCTCGACCAAAAATACACGTTACGAGCGATTGAAGAATTCCAGCGTTTTCTGGAAGATTATCCGACCAGCGAATACGCCGAAGAGGTTGAGAAAAAACTTTTTGCGGCGCGTTCAAAATTGGCAAAAAAAGAATTTGACACCGGCAATTTGTATCGTAAAATGACGCTCTTCGAAGCTGCTTTGTTTTCTTTTGACGAAGTGTTGAATCGGTATTATGATAGCCAATATGCGGAGCCGGCGCTGTTTTATAAAGGTGAAAGTTTGTTTAAACTGGATCGCTTGCCTGAAGCCAAAACCGCGTTGGAAAGCCTTTTAGCCAAGTTTCCGAAAGGCGCGTTTGCCTCTTCATCCAAAGAGATGCTCGAGCAAATCACGCGCGGCAGCAACGCCGATGGTAACGAGCCGAATTGAGGCTGGCAGCGCATGCGTATTGGCCTCTATGGCGGCACCTTCGACCCGGTGCATTTAGGGCATTTGATTGTGGCCGAACAGGCGCGCTGCGAGCTGGAATTGCAGCGTGTTTTTTTTGTGCTCACGCCGAATCCGCCGCATAAAGCCGCAATGGCGATTTCGCCGGCGCTGCAACGCCTGCGTTTGTTGGAATTGGCGTTAGCCGGGCATCCTGAATTCGAGATTTCCACCGTCGAATTGGAACGAGACGGCGTTTCCTACACCGTCGACACGCTGCGGCATTTTCGGGCGCAACCGGCGTTTGCCGAAGCCGAGATCTTTTTGATTATCGGCGCGGACAGTTTGCTCGAGCTAAAGAACTGGCGCGAACCGCAAGCGATTATCAGCATGGCGCGGCTCGCGGTGTATTCGCGGCCCGGTTTGGATTGTCTACAAGCCGCGCCACAAATTTTGCAGGTGGCGCATCGGCTCGGCGGTCCCCAGCT
>CAYUVM010000750.1:0-2577 GCA_964447935.1 uncultured Cytophagia bacterium
CGGAAATCACCGAGATGCAAGCGCGCGCCATTCTCGAAGCGGCTTGCGACGTGGCAAAGTCCGGCAAAAAAGTGTTGCCGGAAATCATGATTCCGCTCGTGGGCCACATCAACGAATTGAAACTGCAAGCGCAAGTCGTGCGCGAAACTGCCGCTAAAGTTTTCGCGGAAAAAGGCATGAAGATCGACTACATGGTCGGCACGATGATCGAATTGCCGCGCGCTGCGGTGGTGGCGGATCAAATCGCGAAAGAGGCCGAGTTTTTCAGCTTCGGCACCAACGATTTGACGCAAACGGTGTTTGGCCTCTCGCGCGACGACGCCGGCCGTTTCCTGCCGTTTTATGTGGAGAAGGAAATTCTCGACAATGATCCGTTTGAAACGCTCGATCAAGAAGGTGTTGGTGTTCTAATGAAATGGGGCGTCGAACGCGGCCGTGCCACGCGCTCGAAACTCAAAGTCGGCATCTGCGGCGAACACGGCGGCGATCCCTCCACCGTCAAATTCTGCCACCAGATTGGCCTTAATTACGTGAGCTGTTCGCCGTTCCGCGTGCCGATTGCACGATTGGCCGCAGCGCAAGCAGTATTGGAAGAAGCCGAGAAAGATTAATTTCTTTCACGTGTTTGTAGATAATATCGCCCACCCGTGCTGCGGAATCTCCAAAGCCGGGTGGGCGATTTTGTTTTGGGGCTTGCCGATTAAAAATTTTGTTGCTATCTTTTAAGAAAACGAAACAAAAACACATGCTGATCTTCTCTGACTTCGACGGCACCTTGGCGCAAAATGATATTGGCGAGGCCTTCGTTAGAAATTTTGGCGATTGGCCGGAATGTGAAAAAGCGGTGCAACGCTGGCTCCGCGGTGAAATTTCTTCGCGCGGCTATTATGAAGTGGCGGCGGCAACGATGCGGGTGCAGCGCGAAAAACTGGACGAATTTTGTGACACCCAACCGCTCGCGCCCGGTTTTCTCGAATTTGCCGTATTTTGTCGCCAACGAGGCTGGCCGCTGATTGTGTTAAGCGATGGCCTCGATTACTATATTCAACGCGTGCTGGCGCGGCATGGACTTGAACTACCGGTTTGGGCCAATCATCTCGAGTTTTCGCCGCCGGATAGGATCAAGATTAGTTTTCCGTATTTCGCGCATAGTTGTGGTAAATGCGCCAATTGCAAAGGCTATCACGTTCGCCGGTTCATGCAATCACGTGCGGGGAGAGTGATTTATATCGGCGACGGTTTCTCGGACCGCTGCGGCACGCAAGAGGCAGATATCGTTTTTGCCAAGGGTGATTTGGCAAAGTGGTGCACAGAGAATGAGCTGGAGTATTGGAAATTTGATGATTTCAAACAAATATTGGCTTTGTGTAAAACCCTCAAATCATAGTCAAAATCGCAGAATCTTATAGAATAGTTTTATCGAATGGTTCTCGCAGAAAATAAAATTCTCCAAACTCTCGGCGCGCTCGCCGATCAGCATAACTTTGAAGTTTATGTCGTCGGCGGCTTTGTGCGCGATTTTTTTCTGCAGCGCGAACGCCGCGAGATGGATTTTGTGGTCGTCGGCGATGGGATCAAGTTCGCCGAATTGCTCGCGAAGCATTTGCGCTTGCCGAAACCGACAGTGTATCGCAATTTCGGCACCGCGATGTTGACCTGGGAGGAGATGCAACTCGAATTCGTCGGCGCGCGCAAAGAAAGTTATCGCGGCGATTCGCGCAAGCCGCAAGTCGAGCCGGCAGATTTGCCGAGCGATTTATCACGCCGGGATTTCACCATCAACGCGATGGCGTTTGCATTAAACGCCGGGAATTTCGGCAGGCTCGTCGATCCTTTTGACGGGCAAAAAGATTTGCAGGCCAAACTGCTGCGCACGCCGCTCGCGCCGGCGACGACGTTCAGCGACGATCCATTGCGCCTCCTGCGCGCGATTCGTTTCGCCACGCAACTTGATTTTAAAATCGAGGAAAATACTTTTAATGGCATGCGCGAGATGCGCGAGCGGTTGCGCATTATTTCACAGGAACGCATCACCGAGGAATTTCTCAAGATTCTCGCCGCGCCAAAGCCGTCTCTCGGCTTTCGTTTACTCGACGACGCCGGAGTTTTGGCAATTATTTTCCCCGAGTTTGTCGCGCTCAAAGGCGTGGAAGAATACAAAGGCTATTTTCACAAAGACGTTTTCAATCACACGCTGATGGTGATGGACAATCTCGCCGCCATGTCGGAAAAAGTGCCGCTGCGGCTATCCTCGGTTTTTCACGACATCGCCAAGCCGCGCACCAAAGCTTTTATTCAAGGCAAGGGTTGGTCGTTTCACGGTCATGAGGATATCGGCGCGCGGATGTTGCCGGCCATTTTTAACCGGATGCGGCTGCCCACCGATTGGCTAAAATATGTGCAGAAATTGACTCGCCTGCATTTACGGCCCATTGCGCTCACCGAAGAGGAATGCACAGACTCGGCCTATCGCCGTTTACTTTTTCAATCCGGCGAAGATTTGGAAGATTTGTTGATTCTCTGCCGCGCCGATATCACCTCCGGCAAAGTAAAACGCCGCGAGCGGCAATTGGCCAA
>CAYUVM010000751.1:0-2571 GCA_964447935.1 uncultured Cytophagia bacterium
GAATATTAAATCCGAGGTCTTGGGTGTCTAAAAACTCCCCGACCTCTCAAATAATTAGACATAAACTTAGCTCCCAAAGATGTTGCGCTAATGGCATAAACCGAGTTCCTTGTGTAATTTTGTCGATGGTTCGACGTTGAGAAAAATGTATAGTGGCAAGTTCACATTTCCGCAGAAATGAATAACTCTAAAAGGCTTGAGATCCGGGCGGGGTTTGAGGATAGAATCTGACATCCAACCAGAGTCCGCCTCAATAAAGCCTCAATTTCGGGTTGGCGGGATTGATCGCTAAATTCAAAAAGTTATGCTTTGGTTTAGCCGGTTTATGGGATTGACGATAATAACCAACCGCTAAAATGGTCAGAAAAAAAAGCAGGGAGGCCCAAAAGACTACAGTGACAAACGTATTCATTTTAGAGGGGTTCCCCCGCTTGTTGCGGTTAAAAAAAGCGCGCTTCATTTGACTATCCTCAGTCAATATCTCTTCATATCATCCTGACAGACGACCAAAACCTTCTTGTCGACGATTTTACAGATTCCAATTTTACAATAATACCCTCCAATTCGTGGCACTGCCGAGTCCCTTCGAGAAAGAAATCGCGCTTCCTATTTGAAAACAAGGTTGCATACCGCGCTCATTTTTGATACCGGTTTTTTAAGCGCCGAACTTCCTCGCGATAAAATGCCGCAAACTCTGGGCGCGGGTTGCGGCACAAATAAACCTGTAAACCGTTTTCGCGAAAATAAGCGTTATCGACTTTGCCAGCCAGCGCAATATCCGCAAAAAGCTGTTGGATGTCTTCGCCCAATTCGTCGTTAACGTAAATCAACATTGACTGTTTTGCGACGCTGTCCGGCGCCCACAAAACAAAAGTTTCGTTGAAGCAAATCGGCTCCGGCAAGCCCAACTGCCTGCCATGATATTTGATGGCGCCGGCTTGTCCGTAATTTTCGGCATAGATTGCACAATTCGCTTTCTCCGCCTCATTCAAATTTTGATAAGTTTTGATTACGATTTCCGCCAGCGCTCGCCAGCCTGTCATGTCGGCATAATCTTGCGGCAGTTGGTGGACGCGTCCATCTTCCCACACCAGCGCGCCCTCCAGTCCAAATTTTTTGCAGGCCTCGGCATACGCCGCCATTTTATCAAACGACAACACCGGCAGACTGTACGGCAGCAGCGGCAGGAAAATGAAAATCATAACGCCCAGAACCGCCGGACGTAAAAAGCGCCAGCGGATTGCAAATTTTTTTTCAATCGCCACGCCGCCGGCCGCAAAGAGCAGCGGGTACACGCCAAGCGTGTAATAAGCTTTGCCGCTCAACAACAACAAAATGCCGACAGTAAATAAAAACATCAAACCTAAAACGCGCCAACGCCGCCCTTCTTTTGAAAAGAGCAGAAAAACCAATCCCGCCAACCAAACCATTGCTGCGTGAAAATTCATCAACAGTTGCAGCATTAAAAAATCGCCCGGATGCACATTCACCAATTGCGTACGCCGGAGCTCATCCATGTGCCCGATCACCGGCCAATTATGCTTGTATTGCCAAACAAGATTCGGCAAAATGATCAGCCCGCCGAGAAGAAAACCGAGACCAAAATAACGGGACCGCAACAGGTTGCGCTGCGAGGTGAGCAGCAATGCGAGCAAAAACGCCACCACCAAAAAAACGATGGCATATTTGTTCAAAAAAGCAATTCCCCAGAGAATGCCGAGATGGATCCAATATTGAGGCGCTGGCTTCTGCACGAGCTTAAAGATAAAATATCCGCTCAACAGCCAGGCAAATTGATCAAACGACACCGGCATGAGAAATGTGTTGCTACGCAGAAACGACGGCGAGAGCATAAACGCCATACAAGCGAGCACCAACGCCCACGTTGTTCCACCCAGTTCTTTGACCAGTAGGGCGATAACAAGCACTGAAATGGCGCCGATCAACGCCGGAAAAAATCCGACGGAAATTGCCGAGCCGCCGAACAGTGCCATCGCCAATTTGCCGATCATCGGCGTGAGCGGCGGGACAGAAATATATCCCCAAGCCGGGTGCTCGGCCAGTGCGAGGTACAAATAAACATCGCGGTGCAATTCGTAATTGGCATTCGTCAAAAGGTGGGCCATGAGTTTGAAAAATGCCAAACCGGCAATCAGCATCATGTCACTTGCCAGCCATGGTTGCAGCCCTTTACTTTCGATTATATGCAGATCGTTAGTTTTGCTCATATCACCCTTTGCGTCATTGTAAATTTTTTCCGATTAACCAACGCTTTCTCTGCTTCGCCGTCTTGTAAGATAAAGATCAGTTTCAATTTTTTAAAACCAAAAATTGGGCCGCGTGGGATTTTTACTGGCAAGAATGCCTTGACGGGCAGGAGGTGGTATCGCGGCAAGTATTTTCAGCTTGACTGCAAGGCAAATTTGTTTATCTTATACACAACTTAAAGGCAAATGTTTCAACGCATGGCGAATTCAAGTCGGTTGGGTTTGTTTGTTCTTTTACTTGCGATTCTGCTGCTCGGTTTTACGGAAGTGCAAATAATCGCGCCAATTTTATAGAAATTTGCGC
>CAYUVM010000752.1:0-2567 GCA_964447935.1 uncultured Cytophagia bacterium
TATATTCAAGAACTCAAAGCTCAGGTGGCAGCCGAGAAATGTTAGTGACATTGGATACCATATCCGGCCACTACAAAGTGGTTGGGCCAGTAAGCGTGATACTCATATTTAATGCTGTCACGCGCCAACAAAAGTTTCTTGAATTTTTTTAGTCGGCGCTCTGCCCGACAAACTTGTAAATATTACAGCTCCCAATAGCATAAAAATATTACATTTTTGACAAGATCACATTGACTTTTCACTTTTTTTTATTACCTTTATAACATGTTCGACGAGAATCTATTACCGTTTATTGCGCGTCTGAACCCGACGATCATGTGGATCGCTTTGACCGTGGGCCTGCTGCTGTTTGTCATTGGATATTTTGCCGGCGGCAAATTGGCGATGGGGCGGATTGGCATGTGCGTGCTTTTGACCACCGTGCTGGGAGCATTATCTTTGCCGGCGCCGATGCGACTTTTCAGTCTCGTTGAAAGAGGGTTGAATGTCAAAACCACAGTTATCGGCAGCGACGGCAGAGAGGCCGCTGCAAACGCCAAAGCCAAAAACTCGGCTAAAGCCAAAACTGTTCGCAATGCTGCCGATTCTACCGCCGCTGCAGAGGAAGATGATATTGGCGTTGGCGTGCCGTTCTCATTGCAATTGTTGACTTTTATTTTATATCTGGTGTGGTCCGCTTTTCTCGTTGGCATGGGCATATTTCTCTACGAAACCCTGACCGTAACCGCTGAAGAGGCGGAGAAGCGCTAATTGTTCAATCATCATATCTGAAGCGTTCACTAAAGAAACAATGCCCGTCAATTTCTCGCAAGCCCAACAGCATTTATCGCACGCAGATCCCGTTTTAGCAGAAATCATTTCGCGTCACGGCCCGTGTACCTTGTCCCGCAAGGCGGGACGTCAGTATTTTATAGCCCTCGCCGAAGCCATTCTCTCCCAACAACTTTCCGTGAAAGCGGCAGCGACCATTTTTAAACGCTTTAAAGAAAAACTAAACGGACAAGTGACACCGGAAAAAATTTTGCAGTGGCGCGTACCGCAATTTCGCGCGGTGGGCATCTCGCGGCAGAAAACAAGCTATCTCCGCGATTTGGCGGCAAACTGGCAGAACGGGGGTCTGGCGCCTCGGCGATTCATAAAAATGAACGATGAAGAAGTGATTGCCGCGTTAACGCAGGTAAAAGGCATCGGCCGGTGGACGGCAGAAATGTTTTTGATTTTTTCATTACTGCGTCCGGATGTTCTGCCCGTCGGCGATCTCGGTTTTCGTAACGCGGTTCAGCGCGCTTACGGACTGCGCAAGCTGCCAGAGGCCAAGCGTCTCGAGCAAATTGCCACGAATTGGCGGCCTTACCGTTCGATAGCAACTTGGTACATGTGGGCCAGCCTCGATAATAAACCAATGTGATGGAAGTTATGCATTCAGGAGAAATCCGCCACTCACGCGATTTCAGCCCGCGCAGAGGAAAAAGGAACTAAAGTTTAGAAACGGGTTTTATGGAAGATTTTACGCCGATTATTTTCAATCTTGTTTTAATGTTGGCCGTCGTTTATCTGGCCGTGCTATTGTTGCTACTCATTTTTTTAGCCGTCGCAAATGCAGCGAAACCGCCGGCGGGCAAGGTTTCATTTTTTCAGCGGCTCAAACAACAACTCGCGGCTGGCAAATCCAACACCGATTTTGTCTTGCAACTCGCCGGCCGTGTGCTCTTTCATGCCGTGCTCTTCACTACGTTTATCGCGTTGTTGATCAATATCAACCATGTGCAATCGACGCCGGCTTTTTTGAGTTTGGTGATTGTAATTTTCGGTGTCCGGCTGGCCGAGACTTTTACGCCTGCGGCGAATGCGGCGCGCCATTATCATCGTGATGAAGACGCCTCTAAAATCACCTCGTGGCTGTTAGGCATCAGTTTTTTTACGAATGTGATTGCACCGATTTTAGCCTCTCGTTACGAAACCGGGGCCACAGCCCCAACCGTGCAATGGTGGAATTGGTTGGGATTGCTTATCTTCGCGGCCGGCGCCTTCATTAAACTCCGCGCGATGCAACAGCTTGGCGAGGCCTTTACACCGCATGTCAAAATCGAGGCCAAGCAGAAGTTAGTCACCGACGGCCCGTATGCGCTGGTGCGTCATCCCTCCTATCTTGGCCTCATTCTTACTTATGTTGGTACGGCGATTTTATTCAGCAGCAAAACTGGCGCGCTCGCGCTCATGGTGTTGGTCTTACCGGCAATTGTCTTACGAATTAAAAAAGAAGAAGAATTATTCTCGAATCGTTTCGGCGAGGTGTGGAAAAAATATACGGGGCAGACCCCAATGCGTTTGCTACCCAAAATTTGGTGAAAATTGAAATTGGAGTGCGAAACGACCGCTTCGCACTCCAATGTTAAACATTTACGGAAATTTCACTTCAATACCGAAACGCGGTTTACCACGAAGCTTGGTTTTAAACGGGTCTTCTTTAACAAACTGACCCACGACAAAGCCGTTCTTTAGTTCCTGCGCAAATTCGAGACTGTAGCCGACAAACAAATGCGTTTCAAAGATCGCCACGGGGATGC
>CAYUVM010000753.1:0-2558 GCA_964447935.1 uncultured Cytophagia bacterium
GTACTAACCGCACGAAAATGCTAAAGTTTCAAATAATTTGTCAATACCCTATTCGGGTTAAAAGTGGCACAAATAAAATTTGCCCCGCCATTACCAGGCAATTAAATTGGCTAAGAAGCGAAAAGCGCCGGCATGAATGTTCATCAATTGCGGAAATACCGCCAAATCAACATAAGTGCGTTTACCCGCTCCGGCTGGAAATGTTGCCACTAATGGGCTGCCGCTGAAACCGGCGCGAATCGGCACCGTCGCCGCAGCCAGCGCTTCACCGGAAACAATATTGTAGCCACGTAGAAACAACCATTCGTTCCAATCCTCGGCAGTGAGGCGATTCGGCGTGTTGAAAAGCCCCAATCCGGTTTCCATTTGCAGCGGCATGGTGGCTTCAAATTGTGCGGTTGCCGTCAGCACCATACCGTTCCACAAGGGCTTCGCATTCCAGATGGCGGCGTCTTGTGCCAATACAATCAGGTGGCCGCCGGCCTCGACAAAACGATTCAACTCGTTTTGTAATGCGGCTGCTTCCGGCAACAAACTCAGGGCGCGACGATCAACAATAAGGACGTTAAGTCCCTGAATCTGTTGCAGAAAATTGGGCCCCGGCTTGACGAGCGCGAATTCCAGATTCAACCGTCGCAGCGCCTCAGCCGTCTGGCTGCTTTTCAAGCCGGTGAGCAGGCCCAGCCGCTTCGTGCGATCCACTTCCACCGCAAATTTGCGCGCGGCAAATTGGGCCACTGGCACGCCGTCAATGGACACCGGAATCATATGCGTGCCCTCCGCCGGCTCGCCATTCCAGGCCAAAGTTAGCGTATCAATAACACTCGTGCCTTTTTTGCTCAAACGAAACGGATGCCCAAAGGAGTGCACCAATTCATCCGCCACTTCGACTGTATCAGCCAGGCCATCGCGTGAAACATTCGTCAACCGCACAACCACGCGCTCATCTGGTGTTATGCGCACAATCGGCGTTAACACCTCGGTGACAAATCGCGGCGCAAAATCCAGGTTGATCGTAATGCGGTAAATAAAGCTTTCGGCTTTCGTTTTCGCCCGGTGAATGATGAACAGGAACAGCGATTTGGCCTGCGGGGTTAATTGAAATGCATGCACCGCCGGCGGGAAATTATACACCAGGCCTTTGGGCGTTAGCAGGCGGTATTCGGTTTTCAGTTGCAGCGGCACTTTTTTAGCGATATCTTCATTCACCGCCCAATTTTGATCAATACCCGCAAAGAGAATTTCCGTGGTGCCGTCTTTGCTAACGCCTTTCACCTCATTGACAAAAATATAAGTCAATTGCTGATCGGTCAACACCGAATCACTAACGGTGTAATGCACTTCGACGCCGAGCAGCGTGCAACGCAAATTTTCGAGCGCTGCTTTCCATTGCAGCAGGCTCTTGCGTTCCGGTGAGGTCAACGTCATTTGATTCAGCGCAATGGTGTATTCGATGGAATCAATCAGCGCGGCGGCCCGGGGCAAAATGTCCTTCGTTTGGCCTTTAAGCGTTTTGTCCGTCAAGGCTTCCAGTTGAATTTCAATGCCGCGCAACTTTTGGGTAACCGGCCACGGCAGGCCCTCCCCCAACATTTTGGCTTCGCCTTTGGTTGCCGCCGGAAAGCTGACAACATAAGACGAAACTTGGTTTTGCCGCCACACTTGGCGCTGCACCGCTAAAGAGGTGTAAGCCGCCGCCGCCGTTTCACCGATTTCGGCATAACTTTTTTTCCACCGTGGATGTTGTTCATTAACCGGCACGGTTAAACCGGCGCTGCCGCCCGCATCAACCGCCAACCGGCTTACTGTCCAATTCGACAGACCGCCATTAGCGCCACTATTGCTCAGATCCATCACTTTGCCATGAGCCGTAATTTGCACTGCTGCCAGCAAATCTGTCCGCAAAATTTCCCAGCTTGGGCTGTTCGGCAAAGCCCAATCGCGATTGAGTAAAATCAGGTCCGGCCGGAATTGCGCAATAAATTCACTCAGCTTCAGACGCAAGCTATCGTTGGGCCACAACGCGCGGACCTGTGCCGTATCACGCGCGGCGATAATATCGGGCATGTTCAAGAAACGTGCATCACCATCGAGCGCTTGCATCGCGCGCACGGCTTCCTGGCGGCGTCGCGCCGCGAGATAAGGCGGATATTCGCCTTGCACATCGCTCTCCCCCGCCTCGTTGTTGGTGGCGTAGATGCTCGTGACCACCGCCCCACGGCCCAGACGGAAATAGGCGAGGGTGGCAAAATCTTCGTATCCAGGCCGCAACGATACGGACAACACTTTCAAATTGCTGCGCACATCCAGCGACCGCTGATGCAAGGCATTGGTGCCGACTTCGGGAAAATAACCTGCCGTTGGCGACGGTTTTTCTCCACAGGCGCTTAATAATGCGGCGCCGATTATTATCGAGAATAAAACAACGACATTGCGATGAGGTAACAGTTTAAACATACGTTGCGAATGTGTTGAGAAAAAAGTTGACTAATTCAATTTACAATTTAAAATTGTGCGCCTAAAGAAATATACCAACGGCGATCTTGCAAAAAAAATCC
>CAYUVM010000754.1:0-2557 GCA_964447935.1 uncultured Cytophagia bacterium
CCTAATCTCCCTGGAATTCAGACGACGGCTATACGACTCATGCAAAGGTCAATTATAAACGAAGTTCTTTTTAGCAAACGATATACCAGTGCTGCTACCGCGAGTAAAATAAAAACGCTACGGGATGTTGAATTTAGCACAGGTTTTTTAAAAGTTGCGGCAGAAAAAATTCGCCCAAAGCCCGCGCAATGTTTTAGGGTGAGACAATGTTCGTGGGTGATACTTTAACGGAGATTATAAACAATCTTTAACATACCAACAATGACCGCAGAGTGCTGAAAAATAAAAGAAGTAAACCGGATTTTTACATTCCGTCTCGAGTGTATTACAATGAATGCGCAATAACCTTTTTGTTATTGGCCGACTACATTCGCGGTGGGAAAAATGCGGAAAAATGGAGAGCTAGAATTTATCGGTAAAAATAATTGTCGCATTTCTGCGAAAAATATTTTTCATGCAAAAAATATTTTTAAACGCTTGCTCAACTCGCAACAAACTCGTTCGTTTCGGCTCCAGCGTTTGGAAAGTCGAACTTCAGCAACCAAATTTTCACGGCAGAATAAAATCATTGCCTTCGTTCGGCCAGCGCGAGCGCACCTTCATCGTATCGGGCCACACGACGAAACGCTCGGCAGGAAGAAACGGAAACGCCGAACCAAAATCATAGCGCCCGTTTGGGTTTGCATCACGAAAGCCGCGGAGTTGATAAAGCCCGGGTAAGATGTGCTCAAACCGATACGGCCCCGGCGTGGGTAAAGTCAAAAAATATTCCACTGCCGTACGCGCCGCGTCAGGCGAGACGCCGAATGTTGAGCTTGAAAAAGCGCCCACTTGTTTCAAAGTGAGATGCACAGCTCCGGTGGCGTCCGACTGCGCGTCGGTGAGTGTGCCGCTGATTGAAGTTAACGTGTCGGCGTTCATCGTCCAAAAAGTAATTTGCTTGAGCGTATCAACAAGCGCGTTGCCATTTGGATCAAACGTCGAGTCCGCAAAAATTTTTATAAAATACTGCGCGCGGCTTTTCAACAACGTCTCGGGACGAAAACGGAATTGCAACGGATTTAGCCATTCCCCGTGACCCGGAACAAGTTTACCCGTTGAATCCAACACCGCCAGTGGCTCGAATCTGGGTTCAATTTTTTTCGGCGCATTATTGCGGAGCACTGGCGCATTGGCGAGCAGCTCGGAAAAAATCATTTCAATAGCGGTTGTCACTGTCACATTACGGCTACTATCCGCCGGCGTCATGCGCACGATGCGTGGCCGGCTGGTGTCTGGTTGCACCCGTCCGCTAAACTCCGCTTGCCGTGACAATGAGTCTAATTCATTTCCGGCGGCATCGACAATCCGGCTCAAAACAATTTTGTAATTCGTTGCTTGTTGCGGCCCGGTGAGCACATGAATCTGGCGCGTATTCAACGGATGCGGATGCGCTGTGAAAACTTTCAGCGAGTCGCCGGTCGCGTCAACAATATGCAGATGCCGCAACCAAAGTGAGTCTATGGGAGTGACTTCTTCTTCAAAATTCAATTCGAGATGCGTCTGGTCAACTGCCGTTGCTCCCGATAGCCGGGGCAAAATCGTGTCGGCCAAAGCGACGCGCAAAAATAAATTGCGATGCACGCGCGTACCGGGGGAAAGGACGAGATCCTGCAATGGAATGCCAATCGGTTCCTCGCCGTGATTATACAAGCGGTCGCCGCTGCCGTCTTGTATCGCAAACAGGCGATAGCGGCCGTCGCTGAGATGCGACAACGAAAATTCGCCTTTGGCGTTGGCCTGGGTGAAATAATCGGCAAAATCGCGGGCCGGATTAGGCGCGGGGGTCGCGCGCAGGAGATAAGCCATGATTAAAATGCCGGCCGGTTTATCAAAAAAAATCTTGCCATGAATTTCGCCGGTGTCGATGCTATCGCCGGTGCTGAATGCGAGCGTGAACGCGTCAGCAAGCCGATTGCCATGCAAATCGCGCACATCCGTGCCAAGATTAATCACGTAAGTACGCGCGGCGTGCAGCGAATCGGGAAAGCTCACTTCGACTTCTTTGCCGTGCCAGCGAAAACGCATGGGCTTCTCGCCCGGTATCGGCGGCGAAACAAAAAAAGCTTGCGCAAAACTGGGGTGATCGATTTTTTCGCTGAACACCAAACGCAATCGCGTGGAAAGCGCAACTCGCGTTGCATTTTGTTCCGGGATCACGGAAAGAATTTGAGGCGGGGTGCGATCTTCGGGACCACCGGGTGGCGGAAGCTGCCGGGCGCAGGCGTAAAGTATAGTAAGGCTGAAAATAAATAGAGCGCAAGCGCGGTTCACGTTTTTCAACATAAACGAACTAAACTCTTCCATAAATTTGCGTCATCGTCGCGAGTTTTTTCGTCAACTCCGGCGCCAATTGGCCGGGGCGCAGCCGCCAGCTCAAATTGCCGCCGAGGGTGCCGGGAAAATTCATTCGCGCTTTTTCATCGAGACCAAGCACATCCTGCATAGGAATCACCCCAATCTTAGCGACCGAAGCCAACGCCAGGCGCATCATTTCAAGATGAACCGTTTGGGCTTT
>CAYUVM010000755.1:0-2548 GCA_964447935.1 uncultured Cytophagia bacterium
GGTTGGCGAAACATCGCCTGAATGGGGAGGCCAGAGACATTCAAGCGGACATCGTTGAGCAATTAACGATAGAAATAATTTCTGGTTGGGATCCGCGTTTCGACCGGTGGATTTACAATCAATTCAACCACCAGCAGTTGATTCGTATTTTTGCGCCGATTTTTTTGCTGCGCGATGAAAAAAGGAATTTACATCCGCCGACAGTTGACTGCTATGATTGGGAGAATCCTGAGGAGTTCCAATCGCTGGAAGGCGCGAGGTTGCGCTTGCGGCCGAATCGAAAGTTGCTCGCAAGAAAAAAGCATCATTTAGAAGTCGTCGGGACCATTGAAGCGGGCTATGCGATATCGCACAGCAACAGCATTCGTCTGGAAGAAGCGCAAAATCTTTTTCGTTTGATTTGCAGCCGGGCTTATGACTTGTGGGAAACACAACTCAGTAATGTCCTGGAAACCATCGTCAAGAACGCTATGCACTTAATTGCCGCCGATTCGGCTTCGATTCGTTTATTATACGATCCGGCCAAAGAACGCTACGCCTTTTGTGCTTGCACTGGCAAACTGGTTCCCGAGTATATGGAGATTTATCGTCCACGCAAAGGTGGCATCGGCGAACAGGCCTTAGGTGATCGTGAGCCCAAAGTCGCGGATAAGAATTTTGATAAGGAGTATCCCGAATATTTTCATAGCACCGAACTTAAGCAATTGTACCCTGAGCGTTACAAACCGGATGAAGGCATCCGCGCTTTTGCCTGTTTTCCATTGATTGTCAGCGAAACGCAATACGGCGTGCTGTTTCTGCATTTTTGGCGCGAACATCGGTTTAGCCATGAAGAATTGGAATGGGGCAAGCTGTTTGCCGAACAGGCGGTCACCGCGTTGAAAAACACTTTGGTCTATCAAGAAAAACGGCAGGCGGCGCGCGCGCTTGACAGTCTGCATTTTGTCGGGCAGTTTCTGGTGTCGCAGCCGCAGGTTAAAGTTGAAGAGCTTTTACAGCGCATTGGGCAAAGCGCGCTGAATGTTTTAAATGCGGACGTCATTACCGCGTATCTTTACAATCAGCAAATGGATGATTTTCCACTATTACCGCCGTTGATGGAAGGGCGTTTGCTGGTCGAGACGAAAATGAAAGGCGAGGTGGAACGCGGCGACGCGCCGTCGCGAATCGTTCGAGATATTCGCCAAAATATTTATGCGCCGGATGTTTTGCAACATTCCATTTTTTATGATCGTGACCGCGTACGCTCGCCCGGCAAAGAAATTCCTTATGTCGAACGCGAAAGGATTAAATCCGCGGCGGGTATTTTGTTGCGCGTTGGCGCAGAAATTGTCGGCGTCATGTTTGTCAATTACCGCACCCGGCATGAATTTACCCCCGAAGAACGTCGGCTAATTGAGACCTTTGCCTCGGCGGCGGCCATTGGTATTTATAATGCACGTTTGTTCAACACGACCGATGAGCAATTGCGCAATCGACTTGAAGAGTTGACGGCACGCGTCGAAGAGCTGCAACAATTGCAGGAAGTCAGCAAAGCCATTACTTATTTCACCACCGATGTAAAGGATGTTTTGCAACAAATTGCCCGTGGCGCGCGCCGGGTTTTGAATGCGGATGTGACACTGATTTTACCTTATGACGCGGTCACCAAAACTTTCAACCGAAAGTTGGTTGGATACGATGGCGTACAACACGAGCTCCCATTTGATGCGGTCCAACCGGGCGGCGTCGCGACGTCGGTTTTAAAGAGTTCTGCCGGTTATATTATCGTAGAGGATATTAATCAGCCGCCGGCCCGTGTCAATATTCGTGTTAATGAGGGCATTCTCGGACAGATCAACGTCCAGTCTTTTCTCGGCATGGCGCTGCGGGTCGGCGCTGAAGTTGTGGCGGAAGGCAGCGATGACAAAGAAACGGTCGGCGTTTTGTATATTGATTTTCTGCAACCGCATAAATTCAAGAAAGAAGAAATCGAAGTGGCACAAATGTTTGCCAATTATGCCGCGACCGCCATTGCCGCAGCGCGGATTCATGAACGCCGCTTAGAATATGAACGAGTGACCGCGATCAACGCCTTTGGCGCGCGTTTCGCCCATCGTGTCGGCAATTTGCTCGGCACGGTGCCGCTGAATTTTAACGCGATTCAGCGTCTGCTCAATGGCGCCGATAGTGCGCCGTTGCAGGCCCATCTCAAATTGTTGAGCGAGGATGTTCGCAAAGTTGAACGCATTCTTGACGCTGGAAAAAGCCTGCGCCGGCACGGGGCGATCAACAAAGAACCCGTGATGATCAATCAACTCATTCGAGAGCTTGCGGAACAACACAAGATGCCGGAAAACATTGTCGTGAAGCTAGAGTTAGATCAAGAAGCCGGAAACATTGCCGCCAATAAGCTCGTGCTGGTCGATATTCTTAGTGACATGATTGACAACGCGATATATGCGATGCCGGGAGGCGGGCACCTAATTCTGGGAACCCAAAAACATCACGACAATAACACGATAGAAATTCACGTCCGCGACACCGGATGTGGTATTCAACCCGATAT
>CAYUVM010000756.1:0-2544 GCA_964447935.1 uncultured Cytophagia bacterium
GCACTAACCTTATTTGTCATCACCGATTAAACGGGCGCTCGTTGATCCAATGAGAACCGCGAGTCAACAATAAAAAGTCATTCGGATCAAATCTTTTCAGATAGATGTGAACCGAATCGTCGCGCCACCTTCCGCGAAAAACAAAGTTCTCTGAAGTCGATTGCGTGTAGTGCAACAACGATTTACGCGCCGTGTCGGCAAGCGTAAACACGGTGATGGTTTGGGCGAGTGTATCCGGACGAAAACCGATGCGTTCCAGTTGATCGTTCATGTATTTAATACTGACGCGATTGTTGACATCAATTAGCAACTTGCGCCAGCGCGTTGGATCTGTGATCACCGGCGCCAGCGTGTCACCATTCCGAATGAAAATTTGTGCATCGTAAATTCCATACAGCGGCGGCACAGGAGGATTGCCACGCGTTTTCTGCAATTCGATTACCTGGCTGATCGAAGTAAACAAAACGTAGCCGATGAAAAGAGTTTTCACCACCCACCGCGCCCGGTCGATTCTTTTATCCGAATAGGGCGGCATTAAATCAACAGCAGGCGCCGGGCGATTTAAAATAAAAAAATCGACGAGCCGCTGGATGTCTTTAGTCAGCAGGAATAAAGCGATAAGCAACAAATTTACAGAATAGAGTTTTACGGGAACGTCGTAACTGAAATTCAACATCGCCACATTGCTCATGACGCCGATCACCACCAACGCGCCCAGCGTCGTGGTGCGCCGGAATAGCAACAACAGGCCGCCCAACACTTCCGCGCCGCCGGTGAAAACATTATAACTCCACGAGTAGCCCATGAAATTCCACACCAAACCCATCGGCGAGGAATCGCCATAAGTGGTGAGCAAACGTTCCAATCGAAGATCAGGAAACTGTGTTTTAAAAACTTTGGCGAAGCCATAGCCGAACATCACCACCGCCAGATAATATCGCATGATTACGGTGAGCCAATAGAAGAGCGTGCGATAATCCCGGCGCTGGCGGTCGAGCAAAGTCCAACCGGTGCAACCGACCACGGCCGCGAGCATAATCAATAAATTTCGAATATAATCATACGTGCGGTCGCCGCTGCCGTTGAAGGCAATTGGAAAATCATAGGTAATTTCCAAAACCTCTTTGCCCATCCACAGCACAAATTTGTCCCACAGTTGTGTCGAGTAGTTACCCAGCCAATCGGTGAAAGGAAGAAAATCAAACGGGGAAGGAAAAATGTAGAGCAGAGAATAAACGAAAGTAAAACGGAATACAATTTTTGTGGCAAAATGCCAGGCCGGCTCGGAAGTTCGCGCAGGCTCCATGGAATCACCTCATTTTATACCCTATTCCACCAGCACCCCCGAGCCGTATTCTTTCTTGCGAAATTGCGCCTCGCGCAGGTTCGGCTGCACGATGCAATTGCAGCCGATCTGGCGTTCGCCCGGCATGTTCACGCCGCGGCCAATCAGCGTAATGCCGGATTGCAGCAGTTGGGGATAATCCTCATTGGGAATTGCCGGATCGCCGAAGCCGATGCGGCATTCCGGGCCGATCGCTACATCCGAATCGGCAATGATTTTCTGCAAATGGCTGTTTGCCGCGACGTGGACATCGAACATGAGAATCGAATCTTTGATCACCGCGCCGGCCTCGACTTCGACGCCGGGAAACAAAATGCTGTTCTCCACTTTGCCGGCGATTTTGCAGCCGCTGTAAATGAGCGAGTTGCCAATCTCCGCGCGGTCGCTGATGATGGCGGGAATGCGGTCGCGAATGTGGTTGTGCTCGATATTGGTGCGCACCTGCCAGCGCTCGGGATCGATCTTCGGCGCGTCGCCGAGCAAATCCATGTTGGTTTGCCAGTACTCATCAATCGTGCGCGTGTAGCCCCAATAGCTTGCAAATTTGTAGCCGAAGACGCGATATTTTCCCAACATCGCAGGAATGATATCTTTACCAAACTCATGCGTTTTCGGCGCGAGCTTGGCGTGGTTCTCCAATACTTCGTGCAAAACATTGACGGAGAACAAATGAATCGTGAGCGAGGCCGCCACTTTAGCGCCGGGCCAGTTCGGCGTGGTAAGCGGCTTTTCCAAGTATTCTACCACCGGGCCGCCGGGACTACCAGCGCTCATTTCGAGGCGGCCGACACCGAAGCGCGTCGCCTGCTCTTTTGGCACGTCGAGAAAACCGAGCGTCAAATCGGCTTTGTTCTCATGGTGAAATTCGATGAGCGGCGAGAAATCCATCGAGTAAATATGATCACCGGAGAGCACGAGCACAAGCTGCGGCTGGTGCATGTCGATAAAATCGAGATTCTGATACACCGCGTCCGCCGGGCCGCGATACCATTGCGATACCGTGTGCGCGGTGTACGGCGGCAGCACCGAGACGCTGCGATTGCGGCCCACCATTTCCCATGCCGCGCCATTGCCGATGTGATTGTTGAGCGAGTACGAGCGGTATTGTGAAAGAATGCCAACGTTTTCGATGCCGGAGTGCATGAGGCTGCTCATCGGAAAATCGATGACGCGATACAGGCCGCCGAACGGCACCGCGG
>CAYUVM010000757.1:0-2543 GCA_964447935.1 uncultured Cytophagia bacterium
TGTTGCTGCGAACCTTGCTGCGTGATACCTACACCTTCGACAACATCGTCGGCACGAATTTAAAGATGAAAGAGATTTTTGAGAAGGTGATGAAGGTGGCGCGCACCGAGGCCAACATTATGATTTACGGCGAAAGTGGCACCGGCAAAGAGTTGATCGCGCGCAGCATTCATACGCACAGCCCGCGTGTGAAAGGGCCGTTTGTGCCGGTTGATTGCGTTGCGCTTCCCGGCAATTTGCTGGAAAGTGAATTGTTTGGTTACGAAAAAGGCGCGTTTACCGGCGCGGTGAGCGCCAAGCGCGGCTTATTGGAATTGGCGAATGAAGGGACGTTCTTTCTCGATGAGATTTGCGAGTTGAACATGGATTTACAGGCGAAACTGTTGCGCGTTTTGCAGGAACGCCAGATTCGCCATCTGGGCGGCAAGGATTTGACCCATGTTAATATTCGGGTGATCTCGGCCACCAATCGCGACCCCGCCGAGGCCGTCAAAGAAAAAGCGCTGCGGCATGATTTGTACTATCGGCTCAATGTGATTCCGATTCACCTGCCGCCGCTGCGTGAACGGCGCGATGATATTCCGCTGCTGGCGCAATTTTTTCTGCGTAAATTTTCTCGCGAGGGGGACCGGCAAAGCATGCGATTTAATGACGACGCCATGAAATGCTTGCTGCGTTATTCATGGCCTGGCAATGTTCGTGAATTACAAAACGTGGTTGAGCGTATGGTTTCTTTAGCGAACGGACGAGTGATGGGAGTTGACGATCTGCCGGATTATCTCCGCGAGGAGGAAGCTCCAGCCAACGCGGGAATATTGATCCCGGTCGACCTGACCCTGCGCGAAGCCCGGCAGCATTGGATGGAAATGTTTGAGAAAAAGTATTTGGTGGAGTTGATCAACAAATACAACGGGAATATCAGCCGCGTGGCGCGCAAAGCCGGCGTGCATCGCATGACGATTTACCGCATGCTCAAACAATACAATATCACCCTGCGGACCGCGATTGAAAAGTCCTAAGCCGCTGTCAATGGCATTGGGCAAGTGTCGCAACAAAGCAACAAGTTTTTAAGTTTTTGGTTAAATACATTTTTAAAAATTTTATATTTTACGTCTTGCGTTATAAATATTTTAATTCACCCGTTCTTTGTTTATTCGCGCTTTAACATCAGGTTTTGCTCCGAACGATTTTGTTCTGGAAAACTTTCCCGCTTAATCGTCGGCGTCTTCGCGGGCGGCATAATTTTAGCTATGTTTTCTGCGAGGACTCTCTTATAGTTAACCAGGTATGGTAAACTTATTCTTCTGCCGGTCGACTCACGGAACGAGATGATCGAACGAAGAGACTTCATCGACTAAGGAGGGCCGTATGTGGTCGAACCACTCTTTTCGCACGACGCGTGAAGCGTCGCCCTTTATTCATTCCGCCGTTGTACCCACCCCATCATTTGGGAGCGCTGAAACGCTACCGCATGATGACCGTGACAATTTCAAAGAAGAAGTGATCAAAGACATTCTCTGCCAGATCGATTATCGTGCTGCCTGGCGACAAGGTATTGTCGACTTGCGTTACGATGAGCTGATGGAAGAAATGCGCCGGCTCTCAACACGCGCGTTGGTAGCCTGGTATGAATCATTTCTGTACATCCGCAGTGAATTGATGTTCTCCGGCTATGAGCTGAACGGCTTCAAAATTCTGGATCGTCCCTACGACGCCATTCGCACGCTGATCGATACTGATCCTAATTTTGACATCAAGCAGTACATTTTTTAATCAGCACCGGACCAGACCACTGAATTGTTGCGGCGGAGCGCCACCAAATAATTTTTGGCAGAATAATATTTTTGTCTGAAATTTTTCTGCGGTTCTTGGTGGCTCTGCCTGAATGTTGGTGTGCGTTCCGGCGGCGCGTTCAATACCGTTTTGCCAATCAGCCATGCGTTGAGACAACAAGGTTTTTCTCAGCCATAACGATGACTGTGAAGTTGGACCGGCTGCTGCTGAGCGGCGCTTAGGGCAGCCTTTTATGCTCTGCCGGCCATCGTCACGGGAAAACGGCAATCCTGTCAAGCCCAGATTTTTTCCTGCCTAGAAAATTTGACCTGCGAATATAACTGCAGGCATGTTTATTGGGTGCCTTATTAATCTCGCCTTTTAGTTATTCAATTCTGTTTCAAACGTTAAAATTTTGTGCATCTCGAAACCTGGCATAACGTTTGAAGTTTATTGTTTGCCCAGCAAAACTGTAGAGAAAAACAGCCACGGAGCGCACAAAATTCGTTCTTCGCTAACCAAATTGCAATTGCAGTTTGGTTAGCCGGAATGTTTTTCCCGGCTGGGCCGAAAAAATCCGCTTGCGGCTAAAACCGGCAATGCGGTTTTTTCGTATTTATGAACAGAAAAAGAACTTGACTTTGACGGCGAATCCATTAATTTATAATTGTTCAACCTCAGCAGGATGTTTACAACCATGAGAACAATGTTTTTAGCCAGCAAAAAAAATATGCGAACGGCGCTCCTTCTCGGCGCCTTGATTGGCACTC
>CAYUVM010000758.1:0-2542 GCA_964447935.1 uncultured Cytophagia bacterium
GACATGTTTGGCGGCGTCGGGTTCAGTCGCGACACGCTGGGCTACGTTGCCATTTTTGTTCCGTTCCTGACGATTTTCGGGGTTTTCATCGTGTCGTTTATTTATCACATTTGCCTCATGCTCACCGGCAGCAGCAAGAATGGTTTTGAGGCGACGCTGCGCGGCTACTGTTACAGCTACGGTCCGTATTTACTTACGATCATTCCGCAATGTGGCGGTTTCATCGCATTGGTTTGGCAATGTGTTTTGTTAGTAACCGCATGGCGCGAGATGCATGAAAGCACCACCGGTCGGGTTGTTATTGCGGTGTTATTGCCGTTGCTGCTCTGCTGTGGCCTGGTATTTTTGCTGGTCATAAGCGTCGCTGGACTTATTACGCAGGGCTTAAATTATTGAGACGCGATTGAATCAGATACCCGCCTCGACCGCGACTTCCATTTTTCTGAAAACGCCAAATGCGATTCGACGTCCACTGGATGCGAGTGTTGTTGTATTGCCACTCTTCCTGCTCGGCTTTTTGCTCGCGCGCTTTGCTGCGCCGATTTTTATGCTGCTGCCAAACTGCACGTTTCGTACGGCTTTCGGCTTTCCTTGCCCAAGTTGTGGCATGACGCGCGCGGGGTTAGCACTGGCGCAGGGTGACTTCTTGCAAGCTTTCACTCATCATCCGCTCTTCGTGATCAGCATTGGCATTTTATCCTTGTGGAGCGCCGGCCAATGGCTGGAAATATTGGGGCGAAAAAATTTTATAGCGCTGTGCCTCAGCGAAGTTCAAAGAAAATTTTTGCGCCTTTACAGCCGCGCTGAAACTTCCCGCCGCTCGAGTCTGAGTCCCGCTCAAAGCAGAAATTGGTTGCGTTGGCTCGTCATTAGCGCGATTGGCCTCAATTGGTTGTACTTAATCATCTCCAGTTAATTCGGAAAATTGGAATTGTGACGATTAAATTGTTTTGCTGCCCCAACGCCTATTCTGCACGCTCCACGCAAGGCGGCGCATTGATTTTTCTATACAGACTCCAGCGATCGGGCGGATACGAATTCACAACACCATCAGGATATTGAGGAAACAAACATGCAGATAGGTCTGACCGTAAGCGGTTTTGATGGCCGGAAGCCGGGAGAAATTTTGGCGCTGGTGCGCGGCTTAGGAGTAACCTTTGTCGAGTTGAATCCCTCTGTCATGCACGACGTGGAAAATCTCATTCCCCAAACCGAAGATATTGCGACTGGTTTTCATTTGCCCCTTTTCAATGAGCATGGGTTTGATTTTTCCACTCTGGATGCCAAGGAAAAAATCGACGAGACCATTGAGTTTATCAACCGCTATCGCCATCAACTTAATTTGATTTATTGCGTCGCCCATCCGCCGGAATCAGTACAGAACGAAGATATGACGGACGCGCTTGAATTTTTAATTGAGAATTTGCAACGTCTGGAAGTTTCCGTGCTGTTAGAGAACACGGAGCATTGGTCGGAACAGGAATTCGATGGATTATCCAAAGTGATTCGAGGCCAGCTCAAAAAAAGGATGACCGGATACTGCTTCGACCCGGCGCATGCTTATTTGCGCGGCGAAGATATTTTTCAGCGCTTCAGCGCCATCGCGCCGCAAGTGCGCTGCATTCACCTTTCCGATTGCCTGCAAGGCAAAGACGCACATTTGCCGCTTGGGCAGGGTGAGTTGCCGGTCGCGCAGTTTCTCGAGCATGTTGCCAAACATCATTATGACGGCGTGATCAACCTCGAAATCGTCCCTCAATCCCTCACCGAAGCGCGCGCTGTGGTGAAAAGTTATCTGAGTGTCTTGCGGGTTTTCAAGAAAAGTAAATTCATTGGAACGACAACCAAGCTGTTGTTTCGCGGCATGCCAGAAATGGCGTGAACAGCGCAACGAAATTGGGTTTTGATTTAAAAACAAAAAGCCGGCCCTCATGCGAGGAACCGGCTTTTCTTTTTTCAATCTATCACTGCCGAATCGGCGAAACGGCTTAGTACATCCCGCCGCCCATGCCGCCGCCCGGAGGCATCGGGGGCATCTTCTTCTCTTCGGGCTTCTCGACAATCGTCGCTTCGGTCATCAACAGCAACGCCGCCACGGACGAGGCGTTTTGCAACGCGACGCGCGTGACTTTGGTCGGATCGATGACGCCGGCTTTCAGCAGATCACCAAACTCTTCGCGATCCGCATCAAAACCGAACGCGCTGTCGCTGTTTTCTTTCACTTTCTGCACGACGATGGAACCTTCCCAGCCGCCGTTTTCGGCAATCTGGCGAATCGGCTCTTCGATGGCGCGCTTGACAATATTCACGCCAATCTGCTCGTCGCGATTCTCCAACTTCATTTTGGCCAACGCCGGGATGGCGCGCAGATAAACCGTGCCGCCGCCCGGAACGATACCTTCTTCAACCGCGGCGCGCGTCGCATGCAACGCATCTTCCACGCGGGCTTTCTTCTCTTTCATTTCCACTTCGGTCGCCGCGCCGACTTTCAACACGGCCACGCCGCCGGCCAATTTGGCCAAACGTTCCTGCAATTTCTCGC
>CAYUVM010000759.1:0-2526 GCA_964447935.1 uncultured Cytophagia bacterium
TAACAAAGAATGCCGTCAGCGATTGCAACCAACTCGAAGGAAATCTCATGCCGAAAGCTTCCGTGCGCACGAGGCGGTCCGCAAAGAGATTGAGACTCGCGCCTTTTTGCTCGTAAGCCGCCCAAAAGAGAATCGTGAAAAGAAAAAAAATAAAAATTGCGCCGATGCGCTTCCACTCGGCGCTGGTCAACGGCGGGTGCGTTGCAGCGTTGGCGGCGTTTTTTGTTTTACGTATCATCTGCCCGATATGTGCCAGCCGCTGCCGATGCGCGAGGTAAACGATCAAACCAAGCGTCATGCCGACGCCGGCGGCGCCGAAGCCCCAATGCCAGCTTGTGCTCGGATCGAATCCTTGCGCCGTGAGCCATTGCTTGAAGCCTTCACTTTGCGCCAGATAACCGCAAACGAGCGGCGCCAAAACTGCGCCGACATTGATACCCATATAAAAAATCGAGAAACCGCTGTCACGACGCGGATCGTTTTCACCGTAAAGACTGCCGACCATCGTGCTGATGTTGGGTTTCAGCAAACCGGTGCCGAGCGCAATCAAAACCAGGCCGGTATAAAAAAATGTCGCCGCTGAAAAAGCCATGGTAAAATGCCCGCAAGCGATAATAATGCCACCAAGCAAAACGGTGAGTCGCGCGCCTAAAATGCGATCGGCAAGCAAACCACCCGGCAACGACATCAAATAAACCGACATCGTGTAGGTCCCATAAATTGAAGCGGCGGTTTTGGTGTCGAAGGCGAGGCCGCCATTCGCCACTGGCGCCACCATGTACAACACGAGAATGGCGCGCATGCCGTAGTAGCTGAAGCGTTCCCACAACTCGGTGAAAAAAAGCGTGGTCAGTCCTTTAGGATGGCCGCCGAGGCCGGAGGTGTCGAAGGGAGTAGTTGTGCTCATGGGGTTTTGTGTTTGAGGGCAAGATTCACTGCTCTGGGCATCAGGTAGAATGAATTATGTTACGAAATATTATATGGATTGGGCATATCATAAATGGGTCATCTTCGGGATTACATTTTTTTTCCCACCAACACTGCCTGCGGCGCACGCCGCCATGTGACTTCAACTTCGAATCCGGCAGCGGAGAGCATCGCGATTTCTTGCCGCAACGGGAAGTATTTGTCTTCCCCAGCCCATGCGGCGGCAAACGCTTTGACTTGACGCGGGGTGTAGAATTGAAGCATATGCTTGTCCCAAATTTTCATATAGCGTTGCGACAATTGAGGATTTTCAGCGATGCAGCAATCGCCGTTGGCGAGGATGCCACCGCGGCGCAAGGCGGCATAACATTTCGCATAAAATTGTTGTTTGGCCCCGGCGTCGTGGATGTGATGCAAGGCCAATGTCGTTACGATAGCATCACACCGCGGCAATGCGATGGTGAGAAAATCACTGTGGCGCAGTTCCAATTGCGCGCCGCGTTTTTTCGCAAGCCGGCGGCGTGCGAGGGTCAACATATCAGCATCGGCATCGATGCCAATCAGCCGGGCGCGCGGCGCCACGCGCAGGCAGCGCGCAGCGAGGGCCCCGGTGCCAATACCAAAATCGATAATCGTCGGTTGCGGCTTTTTCACCAATGCCATTAGCGCTGCAACTTCATCAAGCAACTCGTCATAATTCTCGATGAACGTGCGAATGCGCTCGTCATACTCAGAAAGTTTTATTTTTAAATGCTGGGCAACCGACATGACAGTTCCTTTCTCCAGAAAATTTCCCGGCTTTGTTCATCTTATCCGACAAAATCTCTTTCCTGCATTTTCACCGCGAGTACGGGGCACGAGACGTGGCGCATGACTTTTTCCGTGGTGCCGCCGAGCAAGAAATGTTCTAAGCCGCTCAAGCCGTGTGTCCCCATGACTAATAAATCGACTTGCTGCTTCGCCGCAAAGTCGACGATTTCGTGATAAGCGCGCCCTTCGCGCAAATGGATTTGGTGCTTAACCCGCACACTTCCCCATTGTTCAAGCAAACGGAGCATTTCCTCACGCGAGCGATGGGGAGCTTCAGGATGCAGTTGCATCAACGAATCTTCACCGAGGCCGTAGTGGCTGGGAAGTATCGGTTTGTCCAACACGTGCAACAAGTGCAGCGTTGCGTCAAACAGAAGCGCGAGCGTACGGCCATAACGCAACGCCTTTTGTGAATGCAAAGAAAAATCGATTGGAACGAGAATGTCAAAATAGGGAGAGACTTCTGCCGCTTCTTTTCCGGCACGTACAGTCATCACCGGGCAGTTGGCCTTTCGCACCACTTCCTCGGCCACACTGCCGGCAAATAAATGGCTCAAGCCGCTGCGCCCATGCGTACCCATAATGATCAAATCGATTTGCTGAGCGTCAGCAAAAGCACAGATCTCCTGCGTGGGATTGTTGTTTTGATGCACAACCCGCTGCAGGCGGAGTTTATGTGCTGGTTCGACACCGAAAATTTGTACGAGCTGGTCTTCCAAAGTCTCTTGCAACTCATCAGCGGCAGGATAGATTTCTGGAAATCGGATATCTTGCGGCTTTTCGTGAGCC
>CAYUVM010000760.1:0-2525 GCA_964447935.1 uncultured Cytophagia bacterium
CGATTATTTCGTTAATTTAAAAAAAACGTTTTTAAAATAAGCGAACGAAGAGTCAGAAAGCGAATTTAGACATACAAAAACTATGGCCAATCCTGATCATCCTGACCTGCGGGCTGCAATTCGGTTGGGGAAACTTTGACAGAAGTGAAAAACAATGTTAAAGAAGCGATCAGCGGTTATCTGGAAACGGGCAGCGTAAATTTTTAAGCCGAAGCCCTCGACGAATCCAAATACCAAGAATTTATATCCGCACGGTTCACTTCGCCCCGGGCCTTTCGCCCTCCTTCAAAAAATGCGGCATGCCTTTAATATCAAAATGCACGCGCTGCCCGAGAATGCGCCACGTCGTATCGGAAACATAACCGAGCCAGCCCATGCCGAGAGTGCCAACAATAAGCAGAATACCGAGCGTCGTCATAAATTTACGGCGTTTGGGGTGGCGCTCCGGCGAACGATCCAGCAACGGCAGCAACAGCAGCAGCGCTACGAACAAGCCATTTCCCAAAACGCCGAGCCAACCCGGCACGTATTTCAAACTTTGATAAATGGGCAGAAAATACCATTCCGGCTTGATGCCATGCGGCGTCACCATCGGGTTCGCCGGCTTGCCGAGCGGCATATGCACCGTGAGTGCCGTAATCACCAGCGCGATCAGAATGCCGTAAGCCACAAGCAATTCTTTTTTGAAATGATCCGGAAAATACGGCCGCGCCTGTTCGGCGAATTGAGCATGAGACGACGGATCGGGTTCATCCGTGCGATTGAGCGGCGCAATGTGATGGTAGCGAATCAAGAACATGTGCAAGCCGACCAACGCGAGCAGAGTCACGGGCAGGATCGCAATGTGAATCGCAAAAAAACGGCTGAGGGTAATATCGGTGACATTCTCACCGCCGCGCAAAAGGGTGAGCAATAAATTTCCAATCAGCGGCACTTCTTTCGTGGAATCCGTCCCAACCGTCGTGCCCCAGAACGCCAATTGATCCCACGGCAGCAGATAGCCGGTGAACGCGAAACCGAGCATCACCAAAAACAATCCGACACCCACCATCCACGTCAGTTCCCGCGGCTTTTTGTATGCGCCGTAAAAAAACACGCGCACGAGATGCAGCGCCACCACGGTGATGATGAAGTTCGCGCCCCAGATATGCAATTGCCGGAAGAACCAGCCGAACGTGACTTTCTCGCTGATAAACTTGATGCTCTCATACGCCGTTGCGGCGCCGGGTTTGTAATAAAATAAAAGGAGAACGCCCGTAAAAATTTGTACAGCCAAGAGAATTAAAGCCGCGAAGCCCAGTGTATGCAGCCAACTCACATGGCGCGGCTGGGGCTCGGCAAGCTGTTCGCGGGTAAATTTGGTGATAAAATGAATCGGCAGGCGCTCGGACAACCATGCATAAAATTTTGCTGGCATTACACTCCCTGGGCTTGAGGTTATTATGGAATCAGGAAAACACGCTTGCCGCAGTTAACTCAAAACAATTTTGTCATCTTCTATCTTGATGGCAAGCCGGGCCAACGGCTGTGGCGGCGGGCCAGCGATAACTTTACCATCGGCGTCATATTCACCGCCGTGACAGGGACAGAGAAAAATTTTTTCGCTTGCATTGAAAGCGACGACGCAACCAAGATGTGAACACACCGCGGAGAAGGCCACCAGCTCGCCGCTGCGCCGCAACACCACGGCGGGTTTGCCGCCCAGCATACCGGCGCGCGCGCCATCTTCAGGGATGGACGTCGCTGAAATCGGCTGACCGTTCACTTCAGCAAAGTTCCGGTCTGTAATGCCAAAATTTTTGTTGGGAAAAAGAAACGCCAAAGCCGGCGCCAAGAACGCCAGCGCCGTGCCGCCAAAGAGCGCGCCCACGAATTTCTCAAACAAGTTTCGTCGAGTCATACAATGTTCCGGTTTAAATTTTTTGCTTTATCATCTTACGCTTAGTTTAAATTAAAAAACTTTTTTTCTTTGTCAATAAACTTCTTGGTGATTTGAGCTGTTACAGAAAACTCACCGATTGCTTCGATCCCCTCTCCGCTCTTGCCCGGGATTGTCGGTATTAACCTTCTACAACAGAATGGCTCATCTGAAATTTTTAGATGAGGTAGCAATAATGAAAGGCCTGCCACGCCTGGCGCAGGCAGGCCCTTCGTTTAAATCAGATAACCTCACACTATGGGCATTGTGATTCGCGAGGCCGATTTGCCGGCCGATCGCGATATTTTATTAGATACCTTATTGCGTAACCGTGATTCCGGCGGCAATGCCCTGCGGCAGGCAAGATTTGAGTGGTCGCTTTCGTGTAATCCCTATGGCCGGCCCCGCGCCTGGTTGGCGATAGACGGCAGTTCCGGCCGTGTCATCGGTTCGGTGAGCGCTTTCCCGCGCCGGGTGTTGATCAATGGCGTTGCAACCCTCGGCTGGAATGGCGGTGATACCTCGATTGATCGGGAATTTCGCACACTCGGTGCCGCGCTCAAATTGCGCCGCGCCGTGAAAGAATGCGTCGATCGCGGCGAAATGC
>CAYUVM010000761.1:0-2520 GCA_964447935.1 uncultured Cytophagia bacterium
TATGCGAGCAGTCCACGGCAAAATCCTATTGGCCCGGGTCCGGCCATGATTCTGGCGCCGCTTCCCGGCGGCCTGGCCCTCTGGCGTGGCGGCTCGTGGATTTTTCCCTCGCGTTTTTGCCGTTCAGCCTATCGCGGCACAATCATTGATCAAGCCGACCATAACCTTTTAGGCGCAGCCTTTGTCGGTTTTCGTGTCGCGCGCTCGCTGTAGATTGGCGAGTTGCTGTTGACCCAAGATTAACACCAAAACTGGAGTGATGAGCGTGAAAAAAATGCCCGCTGTTCTTTTCATTTTAGGCGCCGTGTGGTTGATGTTTTATGGTTGCACTTCCAATCCGTTTGGCGGCGGCGACATTGCCGAAGAAAAAAGGCAAATTTCCGGCGTGGTGCAACTTGGCGATCAAGGCAGTCCCAAAGATGTTCATGTTTGGATGGCCGGTTTTAACATTGCGACGCGAACAAATGATCAGGGCCAATTTCAACTAACGCTGCCGCCCAAAGGTAGCCAGGGCACGCCGAGCGGAGTGAGCGGCTTTTATAATGTGTACTCTTTTCTCGCCAATTACAGCTTGGACTCCGCGCAGACGGTGATTCAAAACGGCGCCTTTGTTTATGCGAAAGGAGATGTCAACAAGGACGGCAAAGTGGCCAGTTCGCGCATTTTGCGAAAATTTTTGCGCATCAGCACCACCGTGTCGCCGTCGAGCATACCACAAAGCTTTGCTGGCCGTATCGGTGTCACCGTCACGCTGGAAGCGACGATTGACTCTTGTACGGTGATCTTCCCCAATTCGTTGGGCGACCTGCTGGGTGCGGTGCTTTTTCGGCGTGTCGGCACCGAAGATATTTCAATCTTTCAAACGACGCCCGGCATCGAGGTTCGGGATATCGAGTTGGTTGGGCGCGCGCCCAAAGAACGGACAACGGTTTTTAACTTGGTGCAGGTTCCGCTTTCTCCCGGCCAATACGAAGCCATTCCATTTCTGCTCATCCGCCACGAAAGATTGCCGAAAGACTTATTGCCCAGCCTCGGCGCGAGCGCGGAAAAACTGGGTCCTGATTATGTGAAATTGCCCATCCGCCGCGAAGGCGGGTTATTTCAGGTGACGCAATAACAAGCGGTGGTCCAATTATAAAAAGCCGATTCGACGAGGATTGGCTTTTTATTTTCGCCCTCCAATGTTTAACGCAATATTATCTCACGCCCAACAGTTCTACCTCAAAAACCAACTCTGCGTTCGGGGGAATCGCGCCAGCGCTGCTTGCGCTGTGACCACGTTGCGACGGAGTAATCAGCTTGCACTTGCCGCCAATTTTCATGCTCAGCACTCCTTTTTCCCAGCCTTTGCAAACCTGCCAATGCGAATTTAAAATGCGAGTCGTGACGATCAACCGATTCTGCTGGTCAAGCCGTAGAAAATTCTGCATGATCTAGCTGATTTAGGGGGCGAGAATTCAAAATTTTTTTGAGTTTGTGATATTTTGTCTTAAACCCTTTGCCATCGAACGGCATCTTATTAACAAACGTCACGAGCATGCAACTGATCGAATCTGCGAGAGCGGAGGCCATTTTGGAGCGCGAAGCCGAGGGCGGCGCGACCAGCATATCGAGTTTAATTCGCCGCGCGCAAAACGGCGAGCGGGTTGCGTTTGAGCAAATCTATCGCGAGAACGTCGGCCGCGTGTACGCCATTTGCCTGCGCATTTTGGCCAATTCCACCCGCGCGCAGGAATTGACCCAGGATGTGTTTGTACGCGCGTGGAAAATGATCGGCACATTTCGCGGCGAAAGTGCTTTTTCTTCTTGGCTTTATCGGCTGACGGTCAATGTGGTGTTGGTAGATTTGCGCACCCAAAAGCGCCGTAGCGCCCGCGTCATGGTAACGGATGATTTAACCGTTTATGAACCCGCGAGCAACTCCGCCAATCCTCACAGCGCGATCGATCTTGAACGCGCTATTGCGCTGCTGCCGGAACACGCGCGCGTGGTTTTTGTGCTCCATGACATTGAGGGGTATCAACATGGCGAAATTGCCCAAATGACTGGCGTGGCCGAAGGTACTTCGAAAGCGCAACTGCATCGCGCCCGTAAACTATTGCGGGAGGCATTGGAAAAATGAATTGTGAGAAAATCGAACCTCGTTTGCATGATTATAGCGAGGGCTTGCTGTCGCCTGCTGAACAACGCGATATCGAACATCATCTCAGAACCTGTGCGAATTGCCGCGGCGAAGTGGAGTTTTTAAATTCATTGCGCCAACAGGTTGCAGCGTTGCCACTTGGTATCGCTCCGCCGCGCGAGCTGTGGCCGGAGATTGCCGATCGCCTGGCTCCGAAAACGAATTGGTGGGTAACGGCATTGCAGCCATTCAAAATTTTTTTTGCCGGTGACCGTCAAGAAACCGGCGGTTGGTTCGCGTGGGGTATGCGCGGCGCGATTGCAATTGCAGCAGTGGTGTTGGTTGGTAGTGGCGTCTGGTTTGTTACGCAAACGCGCCAATCGACCTGGCAAGTGGCG
>CAYUVM010000762.1:0-2505 GCA_964447935.1 uncultured Cytophagia bacterium
CGTCCCGGCGAGAAAAACAAACACCGGTGCGCAAACATGCGTGATCCAACGCGTCAGCAACACCGCGGCATGGGTTTTGGTCAAATCAGTCGGATCATAAAGCAACGCGCCGTAATGGAAAAAGTCGCGTGTGTGATCGAGCAGCATAACCACCATGGCTAATCCGCGCAGCAGGTCGATGGCCGCAAAGCGCGTCGTGGAATCACCGGCATTTCCGGCTGCTTTTGCAGGGGTTTTGAGCAGGGCCATGCGGTTCAAGAAAAATCAACATTTCAGCAATCTCGAGAGTGGCGTTTCAATTCACCAAATCCACGCACACCAACTCTTTCGTATTGCGCAAATACAAGCGCCCATTTGCCAAAGCCGGCACGCTGATACAGCGGCCCTCCAAAATTTCGGCGCTGGCTTTTTCTTTATATCCCTCGGGCGTGGCTTCGATCAAAACCAGCTTGCCCTTGTCGCTCAAAACGATCAAATGGCCGTCGGCATAAATCAGCGAGCCGACGCCGAAACCGCGCTGCTTCCATTTTTCCTCAGCGGTGTTGACGTCCATACATTTCAACGTGCCGCGGTCGAAGCCATATAAATAATTTCCCTGCAAGATGGAGGTTGGAAAAATATTTTGCATGCTTTTATTTTTCCAGATTTCCTCAAAAGCCATACTGCCGTTTTCATTTTTGAGCCGGAGCAATGTCGCGCCAACGTCATATCCCGATGAAATAAAAACTTTGTCCGGTGGCACGAATAGCGGCAGCGCCGCATTGACGTTGTAACTTGTTTTCCACGGCAGGCGCCAGAGCGTTTTGCCGTTTTCCGGCGCCACCGCAACGGCGCCGTCGCCGGAGAAAAAAATAATTTGCCGTTGGCCATTGATCGTGTACGCAACCGGCGAGGAAAATCCGGCACTGTCCGATTCGGCTTTCCAGATCAACTGCCCGCTCTTTTTGTTGAAGGCCACAAACGCATTGCCACCGGCGCCGCCGGCCTCGATCAACAGCATCTCACCTTCGATAAGCGGCGAGCTGGCGTAACCGCCATCCGACGGTCCAACGCTGTTGAACTCTTTTTTGAGATCGTGACGCCAAAGTAATTTGCCATTTTTCACATTCAGCGCATGAAGTTTGCCGCGGGCGCCGAGCGCATAAACCGCTTCGCCGTGAATCGCCGGCGTTGAGCGCGGGCCATTGCCATTCGTATCTTTGAACGTCGAGTCGGAACGCACGCGCCAGATTTCTTTGCCGCTTTTGGCATCGACACAAATCACAAACTCATCATCGCCCTTGGAGAACAAAGTATAACCGCGGCCTTTGGAAATCACCACACTTGAATAGCCGTCACCGAGCGGAGTTCGCCACAGCACTTTCGGGCCGGTCGTTGCCCAACTTTTGGCGAGGCCGGTTTCGGATGAGATCCCGTTCCGGTTCGGGCCGAGAAACTGCGGCCATTCACCGGTGGAGTCATCATAGAATACGCTTCCCAGCAACAAACTCCCAAAGAGCGCCAGAATAGAAATCACCATCAATTTCCGCAGCCAGTACGGTCGTTCTCTCATCTTTGGCTCCAGGTAAAAACATTTTCAACATGTTGATTTAGTATAATGACGGTAAGTTGCGCCGAATGTTTATCAAAAAGATTCATTACGTGTAGCGACCATTCCGATACTTCGGGTCGTAAAAAGCTGACAGCAGAAGATCGACGCGCAAAATGCCCTGTGGCGTCAACGTCACTTCGTCCGGATTGAAATAGAGCATTCCCTCTTCACGCAAGCGTTGGTAAACCACGCCGAATTCCGATAAAATATCTGTGTTAAACTTATGGCGAAAGTAATCGGTTTTGAGTTTTCCGGTTTTTAATTGTAAGATCATTTCTCGCGTCAAACGTTCTTTTGCAGTCGTCGGATAGGCGCGGCTCAAGGGCAGCTTGTTCGCATTGAGCATCGTAAAATATTCCTCCCAGCCGGCAACGTTCTGCATGTGCAAGCCGCTGATATGGCCGAACGAAGCGACGCCGGTTCCCAACATGTCCGTGCCCTGCCACACGGCGTCGCGATAAACGAATTTGCACTTTTTATTTTTCTTCACCATTGTATACGCACTGGAAGATTCATACCCCGCTGTCGCAAACCGCTCGAATGCATACGCATGCCACGCACGTTTCGTGTCCCAGTCGGCAACATGCACCGGCGCTTGGCCATCGAGAAGCGATTTCGAATACACGGTATTATAAGGCAATTCCATCTGGTAAATCGTAATGCTGTCGGGATCGATGTCAATAGTTTTCTGCACCGACTCGCGCCATGTTTCCCACGTCTCGCCAACCATGCCCGCGATCAAATCGATATTGAGCTGTTCGAATTGCAAAGCCTTGATCCACGGCAGTGTGCGATAGATTTCTTCGGAAAGATGGGCGCGGCCGTTCTCTTCCAAAATTGCATCGTAGAAATTTTCAATTCCGAGACTCAACCGCGTCACACCGATTTCGCGAATCACTTCGAGTTTGGGTTGC
>CAYUVM010000763.1:0-2503 GCA_964447935.1 uncultured Cytophagia bacterium
GCGCGATCGAGGAAAACTTGATCAACGAACAGGTGCGCCTCGATAAATTAGAGCACGAAACCTATTTTAAGACCTCTTATTTCGACAAATCGACTTCGGAGGCGGGCAGCAGCGCCGCGCCGAAATCGCCCTCGGTTGAAGATATTTTGAAAGACCAGAATTTCTAATGCGACGACCTCACCACAACCTCATTTTTGCCGCCGTCGTCGCGCTGTTGTTCAGCGGATCATCGCGCGGCCCTCTGCTGGCGCAAACCGAAACCCCCAGCGCCGACAAACCGCGGTTGGTTTCTCCCGCCGATAAAGTTCGCGCCGCGGCGCGCCAGGGCAAGGCCGGCCGCGACACCGTGCTGCGCGCCTACAGCATCACCGATCTGCTCGAATATAAAGATTTCTATGAACGCGAACGTTTTCGCCTTGAACACGAGCGCGTGGCGCTGCGGGAAAAAGGTATTCGCGACATGGAAATGTTTTTGGCCAACCATCCGAAAAGCAAGATTCTCGATAAAGTCATCATTCGTCTCGCCGAGTTGCATTACGAAAAAGCGCTGGAGACGTATAATCGCGCGCAGGAAGGCTACAGTGCCAATCTCGAGGCCTACGCCAAGGGCCTGCTGACGGCAGCGCCGGCGGAACCGCAGGTGGATTTTGCGCGGCCGCTTGAACTGTATCAGCGCATTATCGACAACTTCCCGCAGAGCAAATTGTTGGACGATGCCAGTTACAACCGGGCCTTTCTGCTGGAAGATTTGGCGCAGCGCGACAGCGCCGTGGTGTTGTATGAAAAATTCGTGCAGGATTTTCCCGGCAGCCGTTACGTGCCGGACGCGTTGTTCCGCGTTGCGGAATATTATTTCAATCCGCCGGTCAGCCAGATGGCGCGCGCGGTTGAAATTTACCAGCGCATTTTGCAATACAACGACAGCCCGAAATATGACGAAGCGCTGTATCGCCTCGGCTGGTCGTATTATAAAATGAACGATTATGCGCAGGCGATTTCTTACTTCACCATGCTCGCTGATGACGTGAAGCGCTCGCAGCGTCTCGATCCGAAAAATAAAATTACCAACCCCAGCCTCGCGGAAGAGTCGATTGAGTATATCGGCATTGCCTTCCTCGATTACAAAGGCGCGACCGCCGCTGCCGAGTATTTGAACAATGTCGGCGGCCGGCAATACGGCATCGACATTCTGCGCAAGATCGGCGACGTGTACATGAATGTCAAAGAAGAGTATGATAAAGCCATTCATGCGTACCGGCTGTTGTTGAAGATGTATCCCTGGGCGCCGGAAGCGCCGCTTGCCCGCGCCCGCATTGCGGAGTGTTTTCGCGCGTTGGATGAAGAACAACTGGCGTACGTCCAGCGCGACAGCTTGTTTTTGGAATACCACGACGGCACGGCGTGGTGGGTGCAAAATACCGCTGAAGAGTTGCGCGTGAAGACGCATCAATTGGTGGAGCGTGGCTTGCGCGAAAATATCAATCTGCTGCTGAAGCGCGCTGATGAGAATCAAGCCGCCAATCTTTATGCACAAGCCGTGGTGGACAGCCGGAAATATTTGCGCACGTTTATGAAGGATTCAGCGGCCTCGCAAATCCACTGGAATATGGCGTTGACGCTCGACGCGAAATTGCATCAGCCGGATTCGGCCTTTGCCGAGTATATCAATTGCAGCAATTTGTATTGGAATAGCCGCTTCCGCAAAATGGCCGCCGAGAATGCAGTGGCGCTGGCGCAGGAAATGGCCGGCGCAGACACGACGCAGCGGCCGGCGGTGCTGCCGTTGAATATCGTCGAGATGAAAGAAGTGATGCACGACACCACCGGCAAGAATCCGGCGCTGCGGCTGCGGCGGGCCTTGCAACTGGAGCGCCGCCCATTGACGCCGGGCCAAATGAAGTTAGTGGCCGCGATTGATAATTATATCAAGCTGTTTCCGCACGAGCCGGAAACCGCCGAACGTTTGGCGCAGGCCGGCGCGTTGTATTACAACAACAATGATTTTGCCGAAGCCGTCAAGTATTTTCGGACGCAGCTCAAGCATTTTCCGGAAAGCCCGGCGGCGGCATACGCCGAATATTTATTGTTGGAAAGTTATTTCGGCAAAATCGATTACAAAAGCGCTGAAATTGTCGCCAAGCGCATTCGTTTGAACGGCGCGAATAAAGATTATGTCCGTAAAGCCGAGCTGCGTTTGGCGGAGTCGATTTTTCTGCAGGCCGAAGGCCTGGCCGATGGCGCCGAGCATGTGAAAGCCGCGGAAGAATATCGCCGGGTTTTTGATGAAGTGCCGCAAGCCGAGTTTGCCGATCTCGCGTTGCACAACTCCGGTTTGGAGTTTGACCAGGCGCGTGAATACAATCGCGCCGTGGAGACGTACACGATTCTCGTCGGCAGTTTTCCCCAATCGACGCATTATTTTCCGGCGTTGAATAACATGGCGTACAATTACGGCGCGCTGCACGATCACCGCAATGCGGCGCTCACTTTCGAGCGGCTTGCC
>CAYUVM010000764.1:0-2496 GCA_964447935.1 uncultured Cytophagia bacterium
GCTTCAAATCCCGCTCATGCGCATACCACGAAGCGTAAATGGAGATGAGAAACACCAGGAAGTTGAGCGACAGGAAAAACATCCAGGCATTAAAAACCGTTTCGGCGTCGATGGTGGTTTGAATTTTGAAATAACTGTTGCGCACCGCGGCCAGAGAATATAAAGAAAAAACAATCACCGCCAGACAGCCGATGGACAGAAAGATGAGCGGTTTTTCCTTTTCATCCTCGCGCAAGAAACGGCCCCAGAAATGTCCCGACACCGGAATGGCAAACGAGAGAATGAGCGCCATGATGATCGTCTCGAAGCGCGCCGAACCAAAGATGTCAAATACTTCGGCGTTCATCGCCAATTCCGCAATGCCGAAAATAATGATGATGGGAATATACCACCACGGCGTGGCGTCAAAGGTGGCATCGCGCTCCAGTTCGCGCTTGCGAATCAGGTAGTTTTCTTCCGATTGCCGATACTTTTCTTCCCAGGTTTTTTGCTCGCCAATCAGCTTGGCATCGTGCGATTGCCATTTTTCATAAACCAGACGGATGCCACGGTCCGCCATTTTGCAAACTTTTTGCTCAAAATCCGTCGCACACAACACTTCATGCCAATGGCTGTTGTTGCTGCGATGGTTCCGCATGCTCTTGCTGATATAATAGGAGATGCTTTGCCCGTTCTGCGAGGGCCGTTCTTTCGCACCATCCATCCTGCCGTTCAACCGCGCTTGCAGCGCGGTTGGCAATGTCCATATTGACATAATCACACTCCGTTGACGATCCGCGGCCCGTTCCCCGGGGCACAGTTACATTCGATTAACCGCAATTTAAATCTAAATACGTATGTACCTGCAATCACATGGTTAGCAGATGATGGCATGAAATTTTTCTTCCCTTTTAAGTATTTTTTTGTTATATTTGCATAACTTTTTATCACAGCTTTTTTTGTATAAAAAATGTAACAACTACTTAAACCGGCCTGGTTGTTATGGGCAAGGGCAATTTAAAACTCGAAAGGGAATCTATGAAAATCGGTGTCTTGCGCGGTCAGGAGAAATCGTTTCCTGAGGCACTCATCGAACGCATTAACCAGAAAAGTCAACAACAGAAGCTGGTCGTTACCGCAGAATTTGCCATGCTGGAGGGTGTGCGCATGGCTGAGCCTTCCGGTTATCGCGTGCTCGTTGACCGGATTTCTCACGAAGTGCCATTTTTTCGCGCTTATTTAAAAAATGCAATGTTGAACGGCACCGAAGTAATCAACAACCCGTTTTGGTGGAGTGCGGATGAGAAGTTTTTTAATTATGCCCTGGCCGCGAAGATCGGCATTCCGGTGCCGCGTACCGTTCTTATTCCCCATTTCGCGCATCCGCCCAACACTTCTTCCGATTCGCTACGGAACATGGTTTATCCCATCAACTGGGAAAACATTTTTAATTATGTCGGTTTTCCCGCTTTTCTGAAGCCGCACAGCGGCGGCGGCTGGAAACACGTTTATAAAGTCAACAACCCCGAAGAATTTTTTAAAGCCTATCATCAAACCGGTGACTTGGCGATGGTTTTGCAGGAAGGCATTGAGTTTACCGAATACTATCGATGTTACACTGTCGGCCGCAAAAAGGTCCGCATCATGTGGTACGATCCGAGCAAACCGTATCTCGGCGGACAATATGGCATCGATGAAGGCAACATCAAGCCGGCGCTGCGTGATCGTATTACGGAATATTGTCTCAAAATTAATCAAGCGCTGGGTTATGATTTGAACACCGCCGAATTTGCGGTGCGCGACGGCATTCCCTACGCCATCGATTATTGCAATCCCGCTCCGGATGCTGATGTCAATTCCGTCGGCGCGACCAATTTTGAATGGCTGGTCGAGGCGATGGCGAATCTCGCGATTGAGCGCGCTCAGCTTCCACAAAAACCACCGAAAGAATACGCATGGTCCTCTTTCATCAGCGGATAAGCGCGCCGAGTGCATAGCGCCTGGCGCCAGGCGTTATGCACTATTTGCCATGCATTTTTAAGGAGAACAGGGCATGAACGAACCAGCCATCCAGTATTATCACGAGCTGGTGTCGAAAATGGACACAGCAACATTAGGGGAAATCAGCTCGCATTTTGTCAACGAGCTACGCGCGCATAAAGCCTGCTACGGCGAACGCCCCCTCTCCACTTTTTTACGCCCCCAATTTGTCACCGCGCCCCAACTGGATCTCATCAAAAATGCCTGCCGGGTTTTGCGCGAGGCCGTGGTTAAACTCAAAGAAGCTATTTTCGCGCAGCCCGCGTTCATGGCGCAACTCGGCCTGAGCGCCGGCGAACGACTGCTCTGTGAAATCGAGCCGGGGTTTCGCCGCCTTTCCATCACCTCACGCTGGGATTCGTTTCTGACGGAATCTGCCAATGGGCTGGTTTTAAAATTTGTCGAGCTTAATGCCGACAGCCCCGCCGGCATTGCCTACAATGATGTGATGTCAGATATTTATTTGCGTCTGCCGTT
>CAYUVM010000765.1:0-2494 GCA_964447935.1 uncultured Cytophagia bacterium
CGTCATGCACCGGCACAATCGACGGATGCTCGAGCTTGGCGATGACGCGGGCTTCTCGCCACATGCGGGCCGACAAATTACTTGAAACTTCGGGCAGGTGTAAAACTTTCAGCGCGACGCGACGCTGGAGCTGCGTGTCTTCGGCCCAATAAATCGTGCCCATGCCGCCGGCGGCAAATTTTTCCAACAGGCGATACTTCGTGCCGCTGAGATCGGGCCAATCCGAAACGGCGCGCAGATGGTTGACGAGTTTGTCGGAAAGCCAGTTCAAAATTTTCTCGTATAAAATAGTGAAGGCCTTTTCATCAAAGGCCTTCACTATATATAAAAAAATTGCGCGTTTCGCAATTAAAATTTTCTTCGCTATTTTCTGCATCGCATCGAATTTCACTTCTCCGGCTTCATACTCTGCCACAACAACCACCAAATCATAAAAATCGACACCGCGACCACCGCGGAGGTTACGGCGACGATGGTCTTGCCGAACAACAGTTGCTGGACGAGTGTGCTGAGCCCGGCCGTGCCCACGACGCCGGCGAATGCAATGGCGAGCTTCGCCGCCAAAGATTTCTGCTTATGCGATTGTTCCATGTTCTCCT
The DNA here is from genome assembly GCA_964447935.1 of uncultured Cytophagia bacterium. Lineage (GTDB taxonomy): Bacteria > Zhuqueibacterota > Zhuqueibacteria > Zhuqueibacterales > Zhuqueibacteraceae > Zhuqueibacter. Next base: position 600 of record CAYUVM010000765.1, read on the forward strand.
CATTTTAAACCAATCGTGACAAAACCCGAATCCGGAAGATCATCATTCCAGCCGACGTTCGAGCCGACTTCGCCCATCAGATCGAAGCGGCCGTCTTTATCCAACTCCGCGCTTTTAAAACCCAGCAGGAAAACTCTCTTTTCGGCGTCGGCGTGAAAAGCGAGATTGTTATGAAACAAATTCGTATAACGGCCAAGCTGGACGCCGTGAATATCGCCAATCCCGACCGAGCCGCGGTAACGCTTCGGGCCGGTTTTGATCACCCACACGGTCACCAGTTTGTCGTATTTAAACGTTTTATTGTTGCCCCACCAGTTCGCGCCGGTCTCTTGATTTTGATCCGTATCGACAACGAGATTGATACCAAACGCGTTCGGATTCGGCAAGCGTTCGAGGTCAAATTTAAACCAGAGCGTATCGGTCGGTGCGTCGTAATAATATGAGAGCGCTTTCGCCTCCGCCCAGTTTGGATTGCGGCCGTCGTTGGCAGGATCGGTGGCCAGTTGCTTCCACGCCACCTGATCGAGGTTGCGCACGGCAGGCGGCGTCATTTCTTCCGTCATTGGCAGCATCCCATTTTTCACCATCGTAAAATTGGGTTGAATCGCCAGCGCATTTTTAAAAGCCCTTTCAGCTTCTTCAGGCTTCTCCATGCTCAGATAGGCTTGGCCGAGAAACATGCACATCGTCGCGCGCCACCAATCTTCATAAGCTTTGTCCGCCGATGATTTTGCGGCGAAACTTTGCGTTGCCTCGTAAAAACGTTTCAAACCCTGCTCCTGATTGCCTCCGGCCTGCGGCGGTCGATAAAAAAGATCAATCGCTTCTTCGAACATCACGCGCGGATGATTGGGCGCGACGGCCTGCGCTTTTTTCAAGGCGGCAATAATTTCCGGCCAATTCGTTTTGGCGCGGCTGGGATCGAGCATGATGAGCCAATAACTGCATCGCCGCAAAACGGCATAGGCATCAACAAGATTCTCTTTTAATTTGATGGCAGCGTTCAAATGCGTCACCGCCTCTTCCATAATTTTTATAGTATTGGCCTGATTCCCAAACATCGCAAACCCCAATTGCCAATCGGCAAAAGCGATGAAATAATGCGCCCACGCCGCCAGCGAATCATTTTCCGTTACCTGCTGATTTTCCAAAAGCTTTTCAAAACGTTGCCGCGCCAGCACCATTCCCGCGCTATCGGATTTTATGCTGGTTTCCAGAAGCTGGTTTTGGGCTAGCTTAAATTCATCCATGACCCGCCGGGATTGACACGAAGCCAGTGGCACGCTGAATGCGTACAATAGCAGAATTGCTTTGAATGTTCTCATGTTCTTTTCCTGTTAAACGGTAAAAAAATATCCGGACAATTCGTCAAATCCGAATACCAACAATTAACAGTAAAAAGATAATGAATCGGTGGGTTAAAAGCGCCTGCCCCGAAAAGGTTGAACGTCAAACCTTATCGGCTTTGACTTCCGCGTCGCGGAATTGGGAGGGCGTCATGCCGGTGTGTTTCTTGAAGGCGGTATTGAAGGAAGCTTTGTTGTTGAAACCGACTTCGAGCGCGATGCTCAAAATGGTGTAATTTTGTTTCTCCGGAGCGCTCAAATACTTTTTCGCTTCGGCGATGCGATATTGGTTGAGAAAATCGAAAAAATTCTGGCCGCGCCGTTCATTGATAATTTGGGAAAGGTGATGCGGCGAAAGCCTGAGTTTGTCGGCAAGTTCTTGCAGCTTGAGCGCGCTATTGGTAAACGGCTTTTCCGTCTCCATGAGCTGGAGCAACTTACTCAAATAAATTTCCGCCCGCGCCGAGGTGAGTGTGGATTTTTCATACTTCGGTGAATTTTTAATCGCCAACGCGCCGGAGAAAATTTCCGGCTGGCGCAGCGTCATGT
>CAYUVM010000766.1:0-2489 GCA_964447935.1 uncultured Cytophagia bacterium
ACGGCCGTTTTCCCAATCACTTGCCCGATCCGACGGTGATGAAATACATCAAAGACCTGCGCGCGAAAGTTGTTGCGGAGAAGGCCGATCTTGGCATTGGCTACGATGGCGATGCCGATCGCCTCGGCATTATCGATAATCTCGGTCGTCCGATATTTGCGGATAAACTGGTCGCGATGTTTGCGCGCGATACGCTCTCCCGCGTGCCGGGCAGCAAAATTGTTTTCGATGTGAAATGCAGCCAAGCCTTGCCGGAGTATATTAAAAAATATGGTGGCCATCCGATCATGTGGAAAACCGGCCATTCATTGCTGAAAGCGAAAATGCACGAAGAACATGCGCCGTTGGCGGGTGAAATGAGCGGTCACATTTTCTTTGGCGAAGGCTATTTCGGTTTTGACGATGCGATTTTCGGCAGCGGGCGGATGATGCAAATTCTTTCGCATTCCGGCAAAACGATGGCCGAGTTGCACGATGAAATTCCCGCGTTCATTTCCACGCCGGAGATTCGCGTCGAAGCGACGGACGAGACGAAATTTAAAATCGTCAGCGACATGGTGGCGTATTTTAAAAAATCGCATCAAGTCATCGACATCGACGGCGCGCGTGTGCTTTTCGGCGATGGCTGGGGCCTTGTTCGCGCGTCCAACACGCAGCCGGTTTTGGTGATGCGCTTCGAAGCACGCACGAATGAATTGCTCGCGCAGATTACCGATATTTTCAAGAAGAAACTTCGTGAATATCCGGTCGTTAAATTCTCGGATGCGGATTTTGAGGTGGCGAAATAGAACCAAGCTTTTAATGCAAGAAATGCAGCCGTTGATCAAACGAGCGGTTGCTTTTCTTGCTTTTGGCTTCAATCGTATGAACTGACCAACGATTCCTAATTTCGCGTTTATCAAATACCCCTACTTTCAAATTGCTTTTCCCGCCGTTTTTGCTTATTTTTCAAATAAGACAATTTCGGACTGCTAATGATAAGGAGCCACTGTGCCTCAACTTATGATCAGCATCTCGGGCGTGCGCGGTGTAATTGGCGAAGGACTCACGCCGGAGGTGATGCTAAATTTCGCGCAAGCGTATGGAAGTTTTTGCAACGGCGGCCGCGTGGTAGTCGGCCGCGATTCGCGAGTCTCCGGGCCGATGCTACATAACGCGGTGACGGCTGGACTCATGGCTGTCGGTTGCGAAGTGATTGATCTCGGCATTGCGCCAACCCCAACCGTGAAAATTGCAACGCACAATCTGCATGCTGCCGGCGGTTTGATCATCACGGCCAGCCATAATCCCGTGATGTGGAACGGCATAAAAATGTTGGCGAGTGACGGATTGTTTTTGGATGAAGAGCAGGGCAAGGAAGTTCTCAAAATTCGCGATGCCGGAACGGCGCCATCGATAAAAAAATGGGACGGCATTGGCAAAGCTTCGGCTTATGATCGAGCGCTGGACGATCATCTCGCGGTGGTTTATGCGCTGCCGTTTATCGACGTCGAAAAAATTCGCCAGAAGAAATTTCGCGTGGTGGCGGATTGTGTGAATAGCGCTGGCGGCGCGATTCTCCGAAAACTGTTGGAACATTTTGGCTGCGATTTTGTTCTTTTAAATGAAGCGCCGACCGGACGCTTCACCCATAATCCCGAGCCGACGCCGGAAAATTTAGGCGAATTGTGTGAAGCCGTGAAACAGCATCGCGCACACGTCGGCCTCGCGGTCGATCCGGACGCTGATCGGCTCGCGTTGGTTTCGGAAAAGGGCGTGCCGCTCGGTGAAGAATATACATTGGCGCTGGCAGCGGCATTCTTATTGCCCAAACGCCCAGGCAAAGTTGTGGTCAATCTCTCCACCTCGATGGTGATTGATGATCTTGCGGCGCAAAACGGCTGCACGGTGGAACGCACGAAAGTCGGCGAAATTCATGTCGCCAAACACATGCGCGCTATGAACGCGGTGATCGGCGGTGAAGGCAACGGTGGGGTGATTCTGCCCGACGTTCATCTCGGCCGCGATGCAATGGTGGGCGTAGCGATGATCTTGCAACAGCTTGCCGATTTCGGCGGCTCGTTGAGCGCGTTAAACGCTTCGTTGCCGCAATATATCATGCGCCGCCGCAAAGTCGAATTGAGCGATGGACTGAACCCGAAAGCCGTTCTCGAAAAAATTGCGGAGAAATATCGTCACGAAAATCTCAACACTCAAGATGGCATCAAAATTTTGCGCGATAAATCATGGGTGCAAGTGCGCGCCTCGAACACTGAGCCGATCTTGCGGATTATGGCCGAAGCGTCAAATGCCGCGCTGGCTGAAAAGTTTTGTGATGAATTAGCCGCGGTGGTTGCGTCGTAGGATTTTATTGTCTTGCTCATTTTTATTCTTGGTTTTAGGCAAGCGGAAGAGTGTGAAAAGAGAATGAGTAAGAGTTTTATTACCTCAATTTAAAAAATGTTAGAATTAACCGATCGCGTGCTGGAATTTCTCAGCGGCGAACAATA
>CAYUVM010000767.1:0-2479 GCA_964447935.1 uncultured Cytophagia bacterium
TGTCAATCGGCATTCAAACGGGACCCCTGATCGGCATGCAAAAGGGACCCCTTTGCTCGGCGGGATTTGGCGGTAGCGCTCGCGCCGTCGGAGCTGGTCGGGGTTGCGGAGACGGCGCGAGCGCGGCTTGCGGAGAGGGCATCGTCGCGGCTCTTGAAGCGCCAGCTTTCATTGCCGGTTTCGACGATATCGCAGTGATGGGTCAGGCGATCGAGCAAGGCGGTTGTCATTTTCGGATCGCCGAACACGGTCGGCCATTCACCGAAGGAGAGGTTGGTCGTGACGATGATCGAGGTGCGTTCGTAGAGGCGGCTGACGAGATGGAACAGGAGCTGGCCGCCGGATTGGGCGAACGGCAGATAGCCGAGTTCGTCGAGGACGATGAAGTCCATGCGGGTAAGGTGATCGGCGATCCGGCCCTGCCGGCCGTTACGGGCCTCGGCCTCGAGCCGGTTGACGAGATCGACGACGTTGTAGAAGCGACCTCGCACGCCGCCTCGGATGCAGGCTCGGGCAATGGCAATGGCCAGATGCGTCTTGCCGGTGCCGGTCCCGCCGACCAGCACGGCGTTGCGTTGCTGGGCAAGGAAGGTACCGCCGGCAAGATCGCGCACAAGCGTCTCGTTGATCGGCGTGCCGGCGAACTCGAAGTCGTCGAGATCTTTTGCCAGCGGCAGCTTGGCAATGGTGAGCTGGTATCGGATCGAGCGCGCCTGCTTCTCATTGACTTCCGCCGTGAGCAAGTCACCGACGATCCGCTGGGGTTCGTGCTGGCGTTTGACGGCGGTGGCCATGATCTCGTCGAAGGCGGCCTTCATGCCATAGAGCTTGAGCTCGCCCATGAGATCGAACAGTTGCGTGCGTTCCATCAGACGGTTCTCCTGAGGTTGTCGTAACGGGCACAATCGGCGAGTGGCTCATGGCGCAGGCTCAGCGCACCCGGCGTGAGGATGGTGGCCGGTGGGGCAGGCTCGCGCTGACGAGCGAGGATGTTGAGAACGACGTCGGCCGAATGGACACCGTGGGCGAGGGCCTCGGCGCAGGCGGCTTCGACCGCCGCCAGCCCATCAGTCAGCACGGCGGCGAGGATATCGACCATCTGCCGGTTGCCATCGTCGGCTCCGGCGAGCCTGCGCCGCACGCGCTCCAGGGCGGCTGGCAGCACCCAGTCCTTGAAGGGGGCGCCGTTGCGCAATGCACCGGGCTTGCGAGCGAGCACGGGCACGTAATGCCAGGGGTCATATTGCGTCTCGCCACGGCCGAAGCAGCGCCGATGCTCGCCGACAACACGGCCATCCTGGCGGATCACGACGCGATCGGCATAGGCCTGTACCTCGACAGGGCGCCCGATCGCACCCGCCGCCACTGAGTACTTATTGTTGTCGAAGCGTACCAGGCAGGTCTTGGAGACTGACGCCGGCACGGCATGGAAGCCATCGAACCGGCCGACATAGCGGACGAGCTTCGGCCGCTCCGCTTCGAATACCTCCCAGACCGTCTTGTCGGCAAACTCGGGATGCTTGTGGACCTTGGCGTAGGTGATGCACTTGTCGAGGAGCCAGGCGTTCAGCTCGTCGAGGGTCTTGAACCGCAGCCGCGGCGTGAAGAACCGCTCGCGGACCAGCCCGACCTGGTTCTCGACCTGTCCCTTCTCCCAGCCCGACGCCGGCGTGCAGGCGACCGGCTCGACCAGGTAATGGCTGCACATCTGCAGGAAGCGGCGATTGTACAGGCGGTCCTTGCCGACGAAGACCGTCTCCACCGCCGTCTTCATATTGTCGTAGATGCCGCGCCTGCAGGTGCCCTTGAACAGCGCGAATGCCCGGTCATGGGCGTCAAACACCATCTCCTGCGTCTCGCGCGGATAGGCCCGCACGTACAGCATGCGGCTGTGGCAGAGCCGGACGTGGGCGGCCTTCACCGTCACCGTGACGCCGTTCAGCAGCACGATCTCGTGGCTCCAATCGAACTGGTAGGCTTCCCCTGGCGCAAAGCTCAACGGCACAAACGCCGCTGCCGTTGAGTGACCCCGGTCCCTGGTCCACCGTCGAGCGTAGCGCCGCACCGCGTCGTAGCTGCCCTCGTAGCCCAGCTCACGCAGTTCCTCGAACAGCCGAATCCAGGTCAACCGTTCGCGCGACGGCTTGACTTCGTTCTCCGCCAAAAGATCGTCAAGCCGATCTCGCCAGCGCCCAATCCTCGGCAGAGGCTGATCTTCCCGCTCGTAGCGAAACTCCGTCGCCCCTGTGCGGATCACCTTCCTGACGACCTTGCGCGATACCCCCAGCTCCCGGCAGATCGCTTTGATCGCCTTGCCCTGCCGAAAATACGCACGTCGAATCTTTGCAATCGTCTCCACGACCAGCATCCCAGCCTCGGCTTCCAACAACTTGGAAGCCGATATGAGCCCCTTCTACCGGGGTCCCGTTTGGATGCCGATCACCCCGAAAAGGGGGTCCTTTTTGCATGCCGATTCACA
>CAYUVM010000768.1:0-2464 GCA_964447935.1 uncultured Cytophagia bacterium
CTTCGAGGTCTGTTATGATCTCGCGGCCCTGATGCATGAGAAAATCAAACACTGCCGGAAAAATTCCGGCGCGCCAACCTTGCATTGTAACACCGCTACGCGCGATTTGCATGTGCAGCAACCCGCTTTCCGCGGCCCAGGTGGCATAAATAAAAGCGAGCGCTGTCGCTAAACTGACAGCCAGATTGCCGGACAACGGCAGGCGTTTCAGCTTCCAACTATAGACCAAGAGCAAAAACGAAGTTGAAACCGCGATGAGCACAGCGATCACATTGATAAATATACTAAAAAAATTCCCGCAAGCAAATAAAATTATCGCGTAGTTTTTGGCCGCGGCCGGACGGAGCCGGCCGGCAGGTAAAATTCGCTCCGGCCGATTAATGCGGTCGATTGCGATATCAAAAAAATCGTTGATGACATTGGCCCCGCCTGTAATTAGCATTGTGGAAAGAATGGCGCACGCAACAGGCAGAGAAAAATGAAACGGCTGCACGAGACTGGCAGCCACTAAAATTGAAAGCCCCGCGATGGCAACATTCAGGGGACGGATAATGATGAAAAGTGCGGAGATAAAGTGCATCAATTGTTAAAGACTTTTAAAACATGGCCCAACGTATTGCAAAACGACCAAAGGCTTACATCGTCAAATTGGTTGGCTATACCCACGTGCAAAATTTCCGAACGTATGAGGTTTGCAAAAAAGGAAAATGTCATGCTGTAAGCATCTTGTTTGTTAGCCAACGCGGTGCTTGATTTGAACCGGATGCCTTCGGAATGACATTTGATGATGAGTTTGTACTTTCCAAATTATTTATGCAAGGCGCCAGAATTGTATTAACAACCATCAAGCATTTAGCGCCTGCCGCACAAACCCATTCGCTTGCGCCAATCTTTGTCGCGCTTCCTCGGCGCTGACGTTCGCGAGAATCATCACCAGCGCGGTTTTAACGTGGCCTCCCGCCTGTTCCAATACGCGACTTGCTTCTTCATAACTCGAACCAGTGACGTGCATCACCGTTCGTTTCGAGCGTTCCTCCAATTTCTTGGAAGTCATTTGCAAATCAACCATCATGTTCTCGTACACTTTGCCGAGGCGAATCATCGCTGCCGTCGTTAGCATGTTGAGCACGAGCTTGGTCGCGGTGCCGGCTTTCATACGTGTTGAGCCCATCACCACCTCCGGCCCGACCACCGGACAAATGGCCACCTCAACTGGAAGCGTGATTTCTGCGCGCGGATTACAAGTGAGATAAATCGTTTTGCCGCCGATTGCACGCGCTTTGGTGAGGGCGCCAATGACATACGGCGTGCGGCGGCTCGCCGCGATGCCGCAAACCATGTCTTTCGCAGAAAAACCATGATCGAGCAAATCCTGTGCGCCCTGTTCAAAAACATCTTCGACGCCTTCTTGCGAACGCACCAGCGCTTTGTAGCCGCCGGCGATAATTCCTTGAATCATCTCCGGATCGACACCGTACGTCGGCGGACATTCCGAAGCATCTAACACGCCGAGCCGGCCACTCGTACCCGCGCCGATATAAAACAGCCTCCCCCCTTGCTTAAAAGTTTCGACGAGCAGATCGACGGCATGCGCAATGTACGGTAACTCTGCAGCAACGATATCGGCAATTTTGCGATCTTCGTTGTTGATGAGTTGCAAAATCTCGGTCGTGGATTTCGCATCGATCTCCCGCGTCGCCGGGTTGCGCGACTCGGTGATCAGGTCTTTGATTTCGTCAAATATTTGGCGGCTCATGGGATTGCAGATTGTATCAATTCATTTGTGCTAATACTCATTCACTGTCGCAATTGTGGTTACGATTGATCTTAGCACTGTTGGAGAGATATCACATAACTTTTCAACAAGTCGCTGTGCATCAACACCACGCAGTTACAGCGTGTCTACCGCGGATGTTTTGGTCAATCCATTCGTGCTATCCGACGCGACTTTCACGTGCCAAACATTACTTCATGTTCAACCGCGGTTTGCTCATAATGTGCAACCATTTGCTGCGCTTGTTGCTCCATGATTCGGCGCCGTTCGCTCAAAGAAAGACGGCTGTGTGCCAGCGGCAATTTAGTAATCTGCAGACGTGCGACCAAGTCTTGCACTTGAGAGTAAGTAATTGTTTCCATATTCATCACCTGTATTGCGAAATTAGTTAAGTTGGGCTTTCGAAATGTAAGAAATTTTATTGTGCAAACAAAGCAGTTACTGCGACTAATATTCGTGATGTATCAGTCTCCCAGCATTCTCCATACTGAAACACTTTATGCTCAACCCGTGAATCAAACTTTTTTAATGCCTGCAATTCATAATTCAACTCCCCTCCCTTCATCGCCAGCAACACGCCACCTTCTGCCAGCAGCGGCTTGCTCCATTCCCACAGCGTTTTCAAATCCGCCACCGCGCGGGCGATGACGATGGAAAATTTCTCGCCGGAAGTTTTGGCTAAGTCTTCGG
>CAYUVM010000769.1:0-2458 GCA_964447935.1 uncultured Cytophagia bacterium
ATGATCAATATGCTTTTGATCTTCCACGGCGTCGCCCACGCCCATATTGATCACAATGCGATCCAGGCGCGGCACTTGCATCACATTTTTATAATTGAACCGCTTGATCAAGGCTGCGGAAATTTCAGTGCGGAACATCCCCAGCATGCGCGGTTTATAACCGCTTAAAGGCCGCTCGGTGAGTTTCTTGCCGCCGTCTTTGTCGCCAGCTTGCTCTTCTTTGCCCTTACCTTTACCGCCCTTGCCTTTAGCATCGGCTTTAGGCGCTTTATCGGTTTTCTTGGCGTCAGCTTTCTTGCCTTCGCCTTCCGTCTTTTTACTTTTTTCTTTTTCTTCGCTCATGACTAAACTTTTAAATGATTGGACAGATTTCCGACCTGTCGATTAAAAACAGTTGAGCTGACCGTATGATGAATGGCTACGCTTTCGCCGCCAAGATCATTTCACCGCAATTTTTGCAAATGCGGGCGCGATTGCGCGAGGCCTTGCCTTCTCCAGAACGAATCTGAAAGTTGACGCGGGTGGGCGTGCTGCATTTGGGGCAGACCAGCATAACGTTGGACGCATGAACCGCGCCTTCCTTCTCAACGATGCCGCCCTGCGGATTGCGTTGCGTCGGACGCATGTGGCGCTTAATCATATTTACGCCTTCCACAATCACGCGGTCTTTTTCCGGGTAAATCTTCAGCACCCGGCCTTTTTTGCCGTTGCTGTTGCCCGATATAACTAACACTTGGTCGTCTTTGCGAATATACATAATTTTTCTCTTGATTCGGCGAAGTTGAGCTTGCGTACGCAGGGTCTCGAAATCTCAACACACAAATTCGGCTTCGCCAATTTTCTTATTACAGCACTTCCGGCGCAAGTGAAATAATTTTCATGTATTGTTTATCGCGTAACTCGCGCGCTACGGGACCGAAAATGCGCGTTCCCTTTGGCTCTTTGTTGTTGTCAATTAAAACCGCCGCATTATCATCAAAACGGATGTACGAGCCATCCGGGCGGCGAATTGGGCGGGTCGTGCGCACGATGACGGCGTGGCTGACTTCGCCTTTTTTCGTGCCGCCGCCGGCCAACGCCGCTTTAACGACGACAACCACAATGTCACCTACCGTACCATAGCGCCGGCGGCTGCTGCCCAAAACACGAACACACATCGCTTTTTTTGCGCCCGTGTTGTCCGCCACCGTGAGTCGAGTATATTCTTGAACCATTCGTATCCATCTCCCGTCAATGAACCGCTTCGGGTCGTCAGTTTTAATTCACTTCTAACTAATTACACTTGGCGCCGCCCAAACAGCAGATCGGGCGCCGAGACGGCAATTACTTTGCCCGCTCGATGATCTCCACCAAACGCCAGCGTTTTCTGGCGCTCAAGGGACGCGTTTCCATAATCAAAACAGTGTCGCCCTCTTTGGCATCGTTGTTCTCGTCGTGCGCCATAAAGGTTGAGGTTTTTTTGATGTATTTGCCATACAGCGAATGCTTGATCTGGCGTTCGACGCTGATCACGACGCTCTTTTGCATCTTATTGCTGATGACCTTGCCGATTTTCGTCTTGCGTTGCGCGCGACTGACTGCTTTGGTTTCTTGTGGAGCCGTTGCCACTTCGCTCATAACAGTTTCTTTATTTTAGTTGCACTTTTCTCTGGTTGCCATCGAATAATTTTATAGCGCTGCCGTTTGCCGAGGTTGCCGCTTGCCACTGGCATATTCTTTCAGCAGCGTCTGAATCCGCGCAATATCACGGCGCACATACCGCAAGCGCAAAGGGTTGTCCAGTTGCCGGGTCGCATGTTGGAAACGAAAATTCTGATGTTCTTCCAACAGATCTTTCATGCGGCGCTCCAACTCGACCAGCGGGAGTTCTTTCAGTTCGTGTATTTTCATAATATCTGTTTGCTCGTTGGCCTATCAGCCCGTTTACTTGTTCTATTTATCCATCAGGCGTCTGTTTAACCGGCTAACCGTAAGCCAGCCAACACCTTTATTCTCCAAGCTCGGAGACACTCACAAAGCGTGTGCGAATCGGCAATTTGTGCGCCGCCAAGCGAAAGGCATCGCGCGCTGTTTCCGCGTCCACGCCGCCCAATTCAAACATAATGCGACCGGGTTTGATTACCGCGACCCAATATTCGGGATTGCCTTTGCCTTTTCCCATGCGCGTTTCCGCCGGCTTTTCCGTAAACGGTTTGTCCGGGAAAATGCGAATCCACACGCGGCCGCCGCGCTTGATCGCGCGCGTCAAGGCGACACGTGCCGCTTCAATTTGGCGCGCCGTAACCCACGCCGGCTCCAAAGCTTTCAGGCCATATTCTCCAAACGCGATGTGTGCGCCGCGCTGGGCTTTGCCCTTCATGCGGCCACGCTGCTGTTTTCGGACCTTGACGCGTTTTGTCATTAACATAAACAGAGAATCCTTTTAAAATCTAAACCGTGTTAATCTCTTCAATCTTAT
>CAYUVM010000770.1:0-2449 GCA_964447935.1 uncultured Cytophagia bacterium
TTGAAAACAAACCGGCTTTTTTTTTTTTTTTTTAACGCATTAACCCGGATTACAAACGCGGCTGGTGGCACGTGAAATTTTTTGTGTTGGCGTTGCCGATGCAACTGCTCACGTGGATCATTGATGACGAGCAAATTCGCGGCGCCGATTTTACTATGGGCGGCGTGCCGGTCCGGATTGAGAAAGTCGATCCTCCCGCTGAAGCCGACGACAACTCACAATCTGAAGAGCCAGCCAATCAGGATCTCGGGCCACGCAAACAGGCGCGGATTCTCGCCTTCGGGAAGAAACGCCCCAGTGAAAGCGTTGACGAACCGTTCACGCCCGCCGGTTAAAAAATATTGATTTGTCCCAAAGTTGGATTGACCTGCAATTGCTAAACAGTTTGAGAATTTATTTCATCACAGTTTTAAGGAGAGGCTAAAATCCGGCTGCCGATTAACGACCACAGGCTGTGCGTGGCGGCCACCCCAATTGCGACCAAATTCTGATATTTTCGGGAAGAGAAGAGTATGCGAGCCTCCGGAATAGTTTTAGCCGGCTTGATTACACTTACATCAGCCGCGCTCATTTACCATCGCGCCCAGCCTTCGGTAAAAACCCAACTGGTACAATACCAAAGCGGTGAAGAAACGGTAACGGGCTATATGGCCTTTCCCGAGGGCAAAGGCCCTTTTCCCGCCGTTATCCTGATTCATGAGTGGTGGGGCTTAAATGATTGGATAAAAGCGAACGCGAAAAAATTTGCCGACCAGGGCTACCTCGTCCTCGCCATCGATCTCTATCGCGGTGAAGTCGCGACCGATCAGGACGCTGCGCACGAGTTGATGCGCGGCCTGCCGGAAGATCGGGCCACGCGCGATGTGCAAGCGGCGTTTGCCTATCTGGTTTCGCGCAACGAAGTGCAACACAATAAAATCGGCGCCATCGGCTGGTGTATGGGCGGCGGCTATGCTCTGCAAGCAGCTTTGGTTATACCGGAATTGGCCGCAGCAGTGATTAATTACGGCCGGCTGGTGACCGATGCGGAAATGATCGATAAAATTAATTGCCCGTTGCTGGGCATCTTCGGCGCCAAAGATCGCGGCATTCCGGTCAAAGACGTTGAGGCCTTCAAAGCCGCCTGCCAAAAAGCCGATAAAGAGGTGACGATTCAGATTTACTCCAGCTCCGGCCACGCCTTTATTAATGAGAATAATGCCAAAGCATACCATGCCAAGGATGCAAAAAATGCCTGGGAAAAAACGTTTGCCTTTCTTGAGAAAAAATTAAAAAAGTGATTGGACCTTTACGGAAACTCCCGGCGCCGGCAAAACAAATTTGAGGGCTGTGAGAATTTAAAGACAGGCTTGCAACCTTTTTGGCTGCGAGCCTGTCTTATTTTTTGAATTTTTTATAACGTTCGTCTATTTTCCTTTCCCGGCCGCAAAAATTATAACTTCAAGGAAACCACCATGCAAAAAACTTTCACTTGGCTCGTGCTGCTGTGTGCCGCCGCCATGGCACAGGAGGCGAAGATCTCCGTGCCGTATAATTCTTTTGTTCTGCCCAACGGCTTACGCGTCATTTTACACGAAGATCATTCCACTCCCACGGTGAGCGTGAACATGTGGTATCACGTCGGCTCCTCGCGCGAGAAACCGGGGCGCACCGGTTTTGCGCATCTCTTCGAGCATATTCTGTTTGAAGGCTCCGGCCACGTGGCGGAAGGCGATTTCGATAATTTCCTGGAAGCTGCCGGCGGCAATAACAACGGCTCAACCACTCCCGACCGCACCAATTATTACGAAACGATTCCCTCCAACGCGCTCGATCTCGCGCTTTTTTTGGAGTCGGATCGGATGGGTTATTTGCTCGAAGCCATGTCGCCCGCGAAAGTTGACGGCCAGCGCGATGTGGTGAAAAACGAGCGCCGGCAGCGTTATGAAAACACGCCGTACGGGCTCGCCTTCCCCACTCTCGGCGAAAATCTTTATGCCCCGGATCACCCTTATCATTGGCCGACCATCGGCTACATGGAAGATCTCTCCGCCGCCAGCTATGACGATGTGGCCGAATTTTTCAAAAAATATTATGCGCCCAACAACGCCAGCCTGGTCATTGCCGGCGATATTGATCCCGCGCAAACGCGTGCAGCCGTAGAAAAATGGTTTGCCGATGTTAAACGCGGCGCCCCTGTGCCGCCGCAGGCGACGCCCTCCGCTTATCTCGCTGAAGAAAAACGCCTCGTTTTGGAAGATCGGGTGCAATTACCACGGCTGTACATGGCTTGGTTGACGCCGCAAAATTTTGCTCCCGGCGATGCCGAGCTTGATTTACTTTCCAACGTTCTCGCGGGCGGACGCAACTCCCGCTTGTACAAACGGCTTGTCTACGATCTGCAAATTGCCCAGGATGTTTCGGCTTTTCAAAACTCTGGCCGCCTCAGTTCCTCGTTCATTATCATTGC
>CAYUVM010000771.1:0-2446 GCA_964447935.1 uncultured Cytophagia bacterium
ACCGAATCGCCGTGGCGCAAGATCGCGCCGGCCCCGAGAAAACCGATGCCGGTGGAAAATGCAAAAAAATACGTTTCTTTTTTTTGCGGCGGCCGGTAGAAAATAAGCAGGCGCAGCACGATCGGCAAAATCATGATGAGATAATTGCCGTAGTAGCTGGGCACATAAAACGTGCCATAGGCACGCCACCATTCGGGGCGAAACAAACGCTCGCCGAGAAAATCAAGCCCCAGGCTGCCGCGCCGCCATTGATAAACGCCGAGCAACCCTTCAAAAGTGAAACCGGCCAGCACGATAAACAGCACGGCACGCAAATCTTTTTCGGTGGTAATAAAATTTGCCAAACAAACAAAGATCAAATAGCCGCGAATCCATTTGCTGACTTCAGCATACCCGATGCCCGGCTCCAAGGCTCTTGCTGAGGTTACAATCATCCACCCAATAAGAATAAACGTCGGGATCGAAATTTCCTTGAAGAAAAAACGAATCGGTTTGCCGGCGGCGATGCCGAGCAACAGCGCTGCCAGGATTGCCAGATCCACGAGCAGCAAGCCGGTGTATTGATAAAAAATCCAGCCGACGGGGAAAACATAAAACAACGCCATCAGCATGATCGTCGTGCGCAGTTGATTGCGGCTGCCCAAAATCCATGCGGCGCTAACCAGGCCGGCAATCAGAAAGAAAAGCCATTTAATCATGCGTGGCCTCGTTGATCGTGAATCTCTGCATAATTCCCATCACGCCGCTCGCCGCCGCGATACCAAGGAACGGCAAGAGGGGAATGCGATAACGCGCGACTGCCAAAGTCGCCGCATGAACGAGAGTATAATAACAAACAAACGCCAACAACATTTTCACCCCATCGTGCCGCCAGTTGCATTTCCGCAAACCCAGCAGGGCAAAAAACAAAATCGTATAATGTGTAAACGTTAGAACGCCGAACACCAGCCAATTGCGCTGCCGCGCTTCGCCGTGCGGCACATCCTCGTAGACGCGCAGCCAGTAGCGAAATATTTTACGGATAAAAAGCCCCGCATGCGCCAGCGGTTCATCTAAAATCATGCGCTTCGCATCCGCCATGAGCTTGCGATCGCGGGTGACCAGGTCGACGTCACCGGCCACTTCCAGCAATTTTTTTTGCGTCTGCTCGTAACGATATTCACCGTCAAATTCAAGATAATTGCCCGTCCAAAATACGTCGCCGGAACCGGTGGCCACCGGCAAAAAAACCTGAAAACGCTGATAATTCCGTATCGTCCACGGCGCCATTACGACGGCCATCCCGGCAACAACAAAAACCCAACGGCGCCACCACCACCACCGCTGGGAAGAAAGCATCAGCACCGCCAACATAAAAATCGGCCACTGCAAAGTGACGCCGCGGCACAGTGTCGTAAGGCCCAGAAGGCTACCGGCGCCCAAAAAATAAAAAGTTTTTTTCGTTGTTATCGCATGAACCAGCAACAACAGCGTTGCGAGCAACAAAAAGATAAACAGCGTTTCGGTATAAATAAAACCGGTGATGCCAATGATTTCCGGATGTAGCGCCATAATCAACGCTGCGAGCAGCGCGACGAGCGGCCGCGTGAAACGTAGCGCTAAAAAGTACACCAGTGCCACCGACACCGTACCAAGCCCGACCTGAATAAGCTTCACCACAAAAAAATTTTCGCCGAAAAGCTTAAACACGCCGGCAAGAAAAAATGGATACACCGGCGCCACATATGCCGTCGGTTTGGCCCACATGGCGTAGCGGCCGGATTCAAGCAAGCTGCGGGTCAAATGCAAATAGTTCGCTGTGTCCATGCTGTTGGGATCGCCGAGCTGCGGCATCACAAGAATCAACAGTAGACGCAGTGTCAACGCCAATCCGACAATGACGCCCAGTGTTACCGTGCGCGGCCAAGCTTCAATTTTTCCCATCCAGCCGGTGGTCTTCATTCCTGCTTGCCTAAATTTTTTTGCAGTGTGCGCAGCTCTTCCTGCAAAATGCCGACTTCCTGGGCCAGGTTTTTATTCTGTTCAGAGAGTCGCGAGACAACCACACTCAAATGCAAAAACATCATCATTGCAAAAAAAGCGGCGATGATAAAAAGCGCCGAAGGCGCATAAAACACCCCGAGCAGCGCCGCCGTTTTCTCCAGTAAATCGCGCCAGACCGAAAGCACGATGAGCACGATAGCGGCGCAGAACCACAGCAGCGAGTATTTTTCCAGCATTTTTCTTTTTCGGATCATCTCGAAAATAAAGGCGGAAATGAGCAGGCTGCCGCAGATGGCAAAAATTTGAATGCGAAAACTCATGAGGTCATCACCCGGCTTTCGGGTACGTTTTAAACACATCGACAACGATCGCCAGCAACACTTTTACCATATAATAAATCGAGCGCAGCGAATTGATCGAAGATTCGCCGGCCAAACGCTGGCGCATTTGCACGGCCGATTCT
>CAYUVM010000772.1:0-2436 GCA_964447935.1 uncultured Cytophagia bacterium
AAGCCATTCCCACCGGCGCGATTTCGCTGGATGCGGCGCTGGGTATCGGCGGCGTGCCGCGCGGACGCATCATCGAAATTTTCGGGCCGGAATCCAGCGGCAAAACCACGCTGGCGTTGACGATTACGGCACAGGCGCAAAAACTTGGCGGACTGGCGGCGTTCATCGACGCCGAACATGCCCTGGATTCGATTTACGCCAAAAAGCTCGGCGTCGATACGGACAATCTCATCATCTCGCAGCCGGACACCGGCGAGCAAGCGCTGGAGATCACCGAAACCCTCGTGCGCAGCGGCGCGCTCGATATCATCGTCATTGACTCGGTGGCCGCACTGGTGCCTAAATCTGAAATCGAAGGTGAAATGGGCGACGCGCAAATGGGCATGCAGGCGCGCCTTATGAGCCAGGCCATGCGAAAACTGACCGGTGTCATCAGCAAATCGAATGTCTGTGTGATATTTATTAATCAGATTCGCGAGAAAATCGGCGTGATGTTTGGCAATCCGGAAACCACGACCGGCGGCCGCGCGTTGAAGTTTTATTCATCCGTGCGCCTCGATATTCGCCGCACCGCTTCGGTGAAAGACGGCGATGAAGTCACCGGCAGCCGCGTCAAAGTCAAGGTGGTCAAAAATAAAGTGGCGCCGCCGTTCCGTGAGGCCGAGTTCGACATCATGTATGGCAGCGGCATTTCCACCGAGGGCGATCTCGCCGACATGGCCATCAACCTTGGCATGATCGAAAAAAGCGGCACCTGGTTCACGCTGGGCCAGGAGCGCATCCAGGGCCGGGAAAATCTCAAACGTTTTCTGATCGAGAATCCCGAAGTGCTGAAAGACATCGATCAAAAAGTGCGGCGCAAAGTCGGCTTGACTAAAGATGAAGAAACGCCGGCGTCGAACGGCGCTGCGAAGGAACCGGCAAAAGAAGCGAAAGCCCCGCGTCCGGCGAAGTAAACCGGCGGGACCGGCTCGATTTTGACGAGTGCCTCAAATGTCTGATGCCGCACAAAAATCATTTTTAGATGATGCCGAACCGCAGCAGGAGTTGCGCGCGGCTCTGGCAAAGGCTTATCGCTTGCTCGCCGTTCGGGCGCGCAGCGAAAAAGAATTGCGCGAAGCTTTGTTGCGCAAAGGTTTTGGCCCGGATCTCGTTGCCACTGTCATGGCGCAATGCAAAGAACAACGCTTCATCGACGACGCCGACTTCGCGCGGCAATTCGTGCAGAGCCGTTTGCTCAATCGCCCGAAAGGCCGTACGCGCCTGACTTTGGAATTGCGCCAAAAAGGCGTTGATGCGGCAACGATTGCCGCCACCCTCGACGAGCTTTTGCCGGCGGAACAGCAGGCCGAGTTGGCCGATCAGCTCGCGGAGAAATTGCGCAAACGCCTGGCAAATTTGCCGCCCCAGAAAGCGCGCCAACGCCTGTCCGATTTTCTCCGCCGCCGCGGGTTTGATTGGGAGATGATTCAGGGGACGAAGTTGTGGCAAGAATTAGAGGAGATGTCGTCATGACGCAGATTGTCGCCGAACGATTAACCAAGCGCGTCCAACTACTCAATGATGCGCAAGCCGAAAACGTTTTGGCCTTTGTTGAATTTATGCTGGCGCAAGAAAAATTAGGGGAAGAACGGCGCGCATGGCATACGGCTTCCGAAGAAGCTTTCACCCGTGTTTGGGATAATGAATACGATGCCATTTATGACAATTGGAGGGAATTGTATGGCGTTTCAAACTCATGATATTGGGCTGGTTAAATTTCCGTTTGAAAGGAAGATACACAATGTCAATGTCAATTGAACAATTAACTGTTGAGTTATTGGGCCTGCCGACGCAATATCGAGCGCTATTAGCTGAAAAGCTCATCGCCAGCTTGGATGATAAGATTTTGCCTGATACTGAATCGCTTTGGATTAAAGAGGCCGAAAGGCGGTTTAAGGAAATTCAAGATGGCATAGCCGTTTGCAGGCCAGCCGAAGACGTGCTTCGTGATGCGCGTGAAAAATTAATGCACAAAAGATGAAATGAAAAACATTGTCTTTCATCGCGAAGCCGAAGAAGAAATGATGGCTTCGGCAGAATATTACGATTCCAAATCGGAGGGGCTCGGTATTAAGTTTTTAGATGAAGTTGAAGCAGGGTTGCGGCAGGTAGCAATCAATCCTTATGGTTGGCCGCTTCATGCCGAGCAAGTCAGGCGCTACTTGCTTCACCGGTTTCCTTATGCTTTGTTGTTTCAAGTTTACGCTGATCGGATATATATTCTTGCAGTTATGCACCTGCATCGTGAACCCAATTATTGGAAACATAGATTGAATTCGTAATTTGCAATCCAAATGCTCAAAGGAACCCACTGTTTAGATTAACGATGATATTAAGTAAAGAACTCAACTTTCTGACTTCGTGGTTTCAGGCTGTAAAAACAGGGTTGCGGCG
>CAYUVM010000773.1:0-2428 GCA_964447935.1 uncultured Cytophagia bacterium
GAACAGTTTTACCACGCGGGTCAGCGAATCGTCACTGGAGCAACACCTTTTCCTTTTTGACCGACAATTTCATGAAGTGAGGCCGAATACACCGGGAGTGCAACCAGCCGTCGGGCTACAGGGACGTTTATTGCTGGGCTATGACAACCGGTTCGTTGAGGCATTGGTCGGTGATCATCTGAGTCATGTTTTGTTGCTGACCAGTGTCATTATGCTTCTTGGCGCGATTGCCTTCTATCTGGTTGTGCACATTTTTTTAATTCGGCCGCTGCGGTCGATGGGACAAGTGATGCGGGCCGTGACGGACGGCAATCTCAACGCGCGTTGCCCCAATCTTGCCGGCCTGCCGGAAGTCGCGAGTTTAATTCATCAGTTCAATGACATGCTCGCCGTGCGTAAAATGGTGGAAGAAACGCTAACGCACTCCGAAGCGCGCTTTCGTTCCGTGATTGGCGCCGCGCAAGATGCAATTATCGCGGTCGATCAACAGCAACGGTTGACGTTATTCAATCACGCCGCCGAACGGGTTTTCGGGCATGCCGCCGGCGATATGATCGGCCAATCCTTCGCGCAGTTGTTTCCGCCTGAAACGGCGCCACAATTGGCGAATTTAATTCACCGCGAGGAGATGGCGACGGGCCAGGTACATGAGTTGCAAGCACAACATCGCAATGGCCAGCAGTTTCCGATTGAATTGACCATTGCGCCCGCCGGCAAAACGATCTCCGACGCCGCAGAAATTGTTTATATCGCCGTTATTCGCGATGTGAGCGCGAAGAAACGCGTCCATGAAGAAATGCAAAGGTTGCAGGAACAGCTTTTTCAGGCGCAAAAAATGGAAACGATCGGCACGCTGGCCGGCGGCGTCGCCCACGATTTCAACAACCTTTTGGTCGGCATTCTCGGCACGGCCTCGTTGATGAAAATGTCGATTGGACAGGACAGCTTGTTGCAAGAACATATTCAAACCATCGAACAGGCCTCATTGCGCGCCTCGGAGTTGACCAAACAACTGCTCGGGTTTGCGCGCGCCGGTAAATATGAAGTGCGCGCCGTCAATCTGAACCACCCGATTGAAGAGTTGCAGAAGTTGATCTCGCGCACTTTTGACAAGCGGGTTACGCTTACCGTTAAACTCGCGAAAGAGCATAGGGCCATCGAAGGTGACAGCAATCAACTGCAACATTCGTTTTTAAACATTTGCTTGAATGCACGCGATGCGATGCCGCACGGCGGCGTGGTCACGTTGACCACTCAAAATCTTGATCTCGATCTCGCCACGGCCGCGCAGCATCATAACCTCGCGCCGGGAAAGTACGTTCATGTCGCGATCACCGACACCGGGGTCGGCATGGATAGCGCGACGCAGGCGCGAATTTTTGAGCCGTTTTTTTCCACCAAAGAACGCGGTAAAGGCACCGGCCTTGGTCTGGCGATGGTTTATGGAATTGTGCGCAATCACGGCGGGCGAATTTTTGTTGAAAGCGCGTTGGGCAAAGGCAGTACGTTTCATATTTATTTGCCGGCAACACGCACTCCGGTTGCCGCGCCTCAGGCCGAATCGCCGCTTGATACCCCCTTTGGCAGTGAAACCATTTTGCTCATTGACGATGAGGGGGTGATTCTCGATGTGGCGAGCCGCATTCTCAAACGACTGGGCTACACTGTGCTGGTAACCCCGGATGGACAGGAAGGCGTGCGTGTGTTTGCCGAGCGCCGTCACGAAATTGCGCTGGTTATTCTCGATATGGTGATGCCAAAGCTCGGCGGCCGCGAAGTCTTTCGCCGGCTGAAAGCAATTGATCCACAAGTTCGAGTTTTATTATCGTCCGGTTACAGCGCCGATGGCGATACCCAGGCTATTTTGAATGAAGGCGTTCTCGGGTTCGTGCAAAAACCTTATGTCATGAACGATCTCGCGCAGGCCGTCAAGCGCGCGATTAAACTGAGCAGCGTCCGCACCGCTCACCCCGCGGAATTGATCAACTGAAAAATTTTGTCCTCGACATTTCAATTCGACTTCTTCATGCTTTTGGTGATAAACATGAAAAACTTTTGGCAGCGCCGGCCGTTGGGATTCCGGATGAATCTAATTTTGTTTTTGCAACTGCTCATAGGCGCGTTGCCGCCAAGTGCAGCCGCGCATGATTTGAATTCGAGCTACAGCGCGATCTTCGTTACCCCCGATAGTCTGCAAGCGGTTTTCACTTTTGACCTCTCCGATTTGAATAAAACGTTTCATCTTGACACCGACCGTGATGCCAATGTCGGGCAGGAAGAATTGCTCGCGGCGATGCCAGCGCTTTATGATTATGTTGAAGCGCAAGCAGCAATCGCCATTAATTTTTCGCCCACGCGTTTGGAGCGGCGGCCGGGCGGTTTTACCAAAGATGATTTTGGCAACGTTTTCATCAATTTTGTTTTTTAT
>CAYUVM010000774.1:0-2428 GCA_964447935.1 uncultured Cytophagia bacterium
AACTGGAAGAAGCGCGCCAATTGCAGCTTTCGATGTTGCCGAAAAAAATTCCGCAACTCCCGAACCTGGAGATCGCCGTGTATATGAAAACCGCCGCAGAGGTTGGCGGGGACTATTATGATTTTCATCGCCACGACGACGGGACGCTCACCGTTGCGATTGGCGATGCCACCGGCCACGGCATGAAGGCGGGCACTGTTGTCGCCGCGGCGAAAAGCCTCTTTCAAGCATTGGGGCACGAATCTGACGTGCCGCAAATTTTTAAGAAGTTTACCCATGCAATCAAAGGCATGAATCTCGGCCGACTGTACATGGCGATGACGTTAATCAAATTCAAAGACGGCAAAGTCAAAGTCGCTGCCGCCGGTATGCCGCCGACGTTGATTTACCGTGCCGCCGCGCGCGCAGTTGAAGAAATCAATTTGAAGGCGATGCCGCTGGGCAGTTTTAACAGCTTTCCGTATCAACAAGAAGAGCTCGAACTCACTGCCGGCGATGTGATCGTGCTGATGAGCGACGGCCTGCCGGAAATGTTCAACCGCGAAGGCGAGATTCTCGATTACCCCGCCGCCAAAAATTTATTTGCGGAAGTGGCTGAGCGCGCCCCGGCGGAAATCATTGCGCATTTCAACCGGGCCGGCGAGCGATGGGCCAACGGCCACCCGCAAGAAGATGATGTGACGTTTGTGGTGATGAAGGTGAAAGATGGTTAAAAATGTTAACTACAGACAAAAATTGATTGTTGCAAGAAAATTTAGTACCTTCGTTGAGAAGACAAAACTCATTTTCTGAACATGCGACCAAGCTTTTTTCCTCAAACAAATCGGGGTTTGCGCGCCATTGGCGGTGCGCTGTTTGTTATTGGCCTCAATCTGCCAGGTATTGGCCTCGCCCAGCCGCACGCCCTCGAATTCGAACGCATTTCTCTCGAGCAAGGCCTGTCGCAGAGCGTGGTCACCTGCATCCTGCAAGATCGCAAAGGCTTTATGTGGTTTGGCACGATGGACGGGTTGAACAAATATGATGGCTACGGTTTCACGATTTATAAGCACGATCCGCAGAATGGCAATTCGCTTTCTGATAATAGCATCACGGCGCTTTACGAAGATCGCTTCGGGATGCTGTGGATCGGCACACGCGACGGCTTGAATCGTTTCGATCGCATAACCGAACGCTTCACGCGGTATCGGCATGATCCGGCGAATCCGCACGGCTTAAGTCACAATAACATTGCAGCGCTCGTTGAAGATCACGTGAATGCCGAGGCCGGACTCTGGGTTGGAACGACGGGAGGCGGGCTGAATTGGTTTGATCGCAAAACTGAACGTTTCCATCATTACCAACACGACACGGCCAATGTTAATAGTTTGTGCAATAATCAGGTTCGCGCCATTCATATCGACAATACCGGGGTAATTTGGCTTGGGACTGCCGGCGGATTGAACAAATTGATCCTGAGGAAAAACGATGGGCAGGCCCAACCAGTGGCACAGTTCACACATTATAAATATGATCCCAACAACGCGAACAGTTTGAGCCATAATCTCATTTGGGCGATTCACGAAGATCGCCGCGGCCATCTCTGGCTCACGACGTTTGGCGGGGGGCTGAATAAATTTGATCGCGCGAGCGGGCTTTTCAAACATTACCTGCACGACGAAAAGGACAGCAATAGTTTGAACCACAACACCGCCCGGCCCATCTGCGAAGATCCCTTGCGCGGCACGTTGTGGATTGGCACGAGCGGCGGGCTTGATGAATTTGATCCAACCTTCGAGCGTTTCACCCATCATCAGAACGATCCAGCCAATCCGAACAGCTTGAGCAATAACGACGTTTGGTCAGTTTACAAAGATCGGTCCGGCACGTTGTGGGCCGGCACCTACGGCGGCGGCATCAACAAATTTAGCGAGGCTAAGGAAAAGTTTGCGCATTTCAAGCATGAGCCGAGCAAACCGCACAGTTTGGGCCACAACATGGTCATGTCGATTCACCAGGATCGTTCCGGCGTGTTGTGGGTGGGAACCGGCGGCGGCGGACTTTTTCAGTACGAGGCGCAACAACAAAAATTTCTGCGCTATCAACACGATCCGAACAATGCGTCGAGCTTGAGCAACGATGGCGTGGCAGCCGTTTATGAAGATCACACGGGAACGTTGTGGATTGGAACCGGTGAAGGTTTGGATCGCTTTGACCGGACGGGCAAACGATTCATTCATTATCGGAACAACCCCGCTGATCCGCACAGTTTGAGCTCCAAAGGCGTCAGCGTCATCCATGAAGATCATACCGGCACGCTGTGGATTGGAACCGGCGCTGGCGGCCTCGATCGCTTTGATCGCGCGACCGAGCGATTTGTGCGTTACCAGCATGATTCGGCAAATCCTCACAGCTTGAGCAATAACAACATTTATGCAATTTTTACCGA
>CAYUVM010000775.1:0-2426 GCA_964447935.1 uncultured Cytophagia bacterium
GTTATGCGAACGTGTATGGTCCCCGCCAAAATCCACACGGCGAGGCGGGCGTTGTCGCCATTTTCTCGACGCGGTTGTTGCGCGGCGAGCAGCCGACGATCAACGGCGACGGCAAGCAGACGCGCGATTATGTTTTCGTCGGCGACGTGGTGCGCGCCAATCTGCTGGCATTAAATTATCCAACCAGCGATTATTTCAACATCGGCACTGGAATAGAAACCGATGTGAATGCGGTTTATAATCGTTTGAATGAAGCCGCCGGCGCCGGCAAGCCGGAACAGCATGGCCCGGCCAAGGAAGGTGAGCAATTACGCAGCGTGCTCTCGAATGACAAAGCGCGCCGCATGCTCGATTGGCAGCCGACGGTGTCCATTAACGACGGCCTGAAACAAACGATTGATTGGTTTCGCGAAAAGGTCCGAGGTCAATAGCGTCCGAGGTCCGAAGTCATAAATCGTCCGGGCGCTTCGAGCGTCCGGACGGTAATCTCTTTTTATCTTTTCGCTTTTTATCTTTTTTTAAATGACACCACCTCTGCTTAAAACCGGTCATGATGGCCGCAACATCAATACCCTGCGTCAAGAAATCGGCCTCGTCGGCGAATCATCGGCGATCTGGCAAATTCTTGAGACTATCGAACAGGTCGCGCCGACAGATATTTCCGCGCTGATTATCGGCGAGAGCGGCACCGGCAAAGAATTGATTGCGCAGGCGATTCATCGTCTCGGCAATCGCCACGACCGGCCGTTTGTCGTCGTCAATGCCGGCGCCATTCCGGAAGGCATCATCGAGTCGGAATTGTTCGGTCACGAGAAAGGCGCGTTTACTGGCGCCATCGGCGCGCGCAAAGGTTATTTTGAACAGGCTGACACCGGTACGATTTTCCTCGACGAAATCGGTGAAATGCCGCTGAACACGCAGGTAAAACTGCTGCGCCTGTTGGAAGGCAAGGAATTTATTCGCGTCGGCGGCAGCAGCCCGAAGCAAGTTGACGTGCGCGTGATTGCCGCCACCAATCGCGATCTCGAAACGGCGGTGCGCGACGGCGAGTTCCGGCCCGATTTATTTTACCGGCTCAACGCAGTGAATATTCGCGTGCCCAGCCTGCGCGAGCGCCGCGAAGATATTCCATTGCTGGTCAAAAAATTTGTCACCGATTTTTGCAGCGAGAATAGTATTCCCTTCGAAGGGTTTAGCGATGGTGCGATGCGTTTGCTGAAAGAACATGCTTGGCCCGGCAATATCCGCGAGTTAAAAAATTTCGTCGAGAGCTTGATTGTCATTGAGCGCGGCCGTCGCATCGATGAAATCGTTTTGCAGCGCCATTTGCCGCGCAGTGCGGAGATGGATCGCCGCCTGCCGGTGCCGGTGAATCGCAGCAGCGACGAAGTTGAACGCGAATTTATTTATCGTGCGCTAATTGACATAAAAAATGAAATCGCGCAGCTTCGCGAATTGCTGGTTGGCCGGTATATTCCGCCGCCGCGTCGCCTTAAACCCGGTTATCCGGAACCGCCACTGGTGCAAGATTTGGACAACGACCTGGCCTCCTCGCCGGCCGCGCCGGAATCCGGTGAAGCCGGCGGATTTGAATCCATCGAGGAAATGGAGAAACGTTTGATTACCGACGCGCTCGCGCGCACCAGCGGCAACAAACGCAAAGCCGCAACGTTGCTAAAAATCAGCGAGCGGACGCTGTATCGCAAGATCAAAGAGTATGATTTGCCGTTTTAGAAAATCTTGTTCATTCTGTGAATACCTCAAAATATGATGACAACCTCACATTGGATCAACGCATTCATTGGGCGCCGTGCCATCTTGCTATTTATGATTGCACTGCTCGGCGCGGGTTGCGGTCCGTATTCCTTTTCCGGCGCGGTGAGCACGCACATCAAAAGCATCGCGGTGCCGGTGTTTGAAGATCGCACCGCCGAGTTCGGTGTGCGCGACCGTTTGAGCAACACGATCATCGATGAGTTTACGCGTGACAACACGCTGAAAATCGCCGACCAGCGGGTGGCCGATTCGATTCTGCGTGGCACGCTGCTCAATGTGCAGGAGACCGCCGGTGTTTACAACCAAAGCGCAAGCAACCAGCCCGAAAGTGTGCAGGAAATCCGCGTGACGGTGACGGTGCAACTCAAGTATGAAGATGTGAAAAAACGTAAAACCGTGTGGGAAGCCCAGATGTCGCAATTCGGCAGTTATTCCCCCGGCAAGCCTGCGTCCACGCGGCAGGCGGCTATTGATGAAGCGATCCGCAAAATCGCCAATGAAGTGCGCAATAAAACCGTCGCGGACTGGTGAACGTTATGTTGCAGGAATTTAACGCGAAAGAAAGATGTTGCACTTTACCGCGGTTTTTTCTATTTTAAAAATTGGTATTTACGTCTGTAGAGGAGTCTGTTTTAAGATGAAATGTATAA
>CAYUVM010000776.1:0-2421 GCA_964447935.1 uncultured Cytophagia bacterium
GCTGCCTATGACTCCGATTGGCACGCTGCTCGGCAAGGGCACCAAATATCTTTCCGAAAAACTCTCCGGCGCATCGAGCAATCCGCTGGCGGTGATTCCATCGGAAACGGAAATCGAAGTGATGAATGTCTTGTGGAAAAAGACGGCCGCAACGTCGTCCGAAATTTATGCGAGTCTTGATAGCACCAACACTATCACTGCGGCGGATTTGCAGCAAACGCTTGCGGTCATGGCTGATCGCGGCCTGGTGGATCGCCGGCAGATTTCTCCCCGCCATGAGCTGACCATTCTCGGTGTCTTCACTCTCGAAGAAAGCGCGCTGAATCGCAAGAACCGCGAATTTCTTTATCAGCCGCGCGTGGCGCGCCGGACCATGCTCTCTTTTCTCGACGCCACGGCCTTTTCACACCGTTTGGCTGCAAACGGCAGCCCTTCGTTAATCGTCGATCACCTGCGAAAACTAATGAATCGGCTGGCAGTCGCGGCGGAATAAGGCTAATCAACTAAAAAATTGTTTAATCTGGATTATTCACAGATTTTCACCGCGAAAAAGCTAAGTTCGCGAAGAACCGCAAGATCAAGCCAAAGCCATACGGTTCTGAATAATTCAGGATAGCCAATGCTCACCGCATGACGACGCATTTCTGAATCTCCTCTAATTTTCTTTCTCCCGATTTTGCAATGAGCTTATAAAGATAAACCCCGTTCGCCAAAGCCTCATCATCGGCATCGCGGCCATTCCAGTGCAGACGGTTAAATCCGGCGTTGCCCGGCGCGTGTTCAAGAACGGTGATCAGCCGGCCGGCGAGCGTAAAAATTTTGATCGTCACTTCCTCGGCGGGCTGCGTCAAATAATAAGTAAAATCCGTTTCCGCGCGAAAGGGATTGGGATAATTCATCACTTCGCGCAAATGAAATTCCGTGTCGACTTGCACCTCGGCGCGATAAACCGCGGGATTGTTGCTCGCATCGCGGACGAAAAATTCGATGAGGTGTTTGCCGCCATTCAATCGCGGCCGGTAAGTCACTTCGGCGCGAACCGGCCCGCTCGGGAAACTCACCAACTGCAATTCCTCACGATTGCCATAGGAAATCCGTTGTTCGTCAATGAAAACTTGCACCCGGCTCGTGTCACCAATCGCCAGCAAACTGTTGTCAAAAATTTTGCAAAGAATCGTGGGCTGTGCTGAAATAAAATCGCCATCGATTACCACTTGATCATCAAAGGTGACTTCGAGTTGCGGCTTGCTCTGATCGGTGTTCACAAAAACCTCGAGTGTCGCCGAGTTATTAAATTCGACCGGCTCGATCAATTGATTATCCGGATCGACCTCGACAAAAAACAATTGCGCGCCACGATTGCCAACCGAGGGCCAATCAAAAGTAAATTGCCGCGAGCTTTCCGGTTGTAACGATGCGTCGTAAGTTACCAACTTACGCCTTCCCTTTTCCGCTCGAGCATCAAATTGTGAAAAAATAACTTTGACATTTTCCGGATTGCTCGCATTAGCGTCACGGAAATGAAAAACTTCAGCGGCCAATCGCACCGTTTCCCCTTCTAAAACTGAATCTGTCGAAACGCTGACAACTTGTTGGCTGGTGGCAAAGTCACCCGCCGCATCGTAGATCACACTCCAACCGGTCAGAAGAGGCGCATCCATGCCATCCTCATCGCGAAACGTCGCCTGCAGTCGCAAAAATGGAAACTGCTTCGCGTCAATATCTTGCAGCGGAATTGCTGTCGCGGTCAAATCCTTTTTCAAAATTTGCCAAGTGGGGCTGAACGCGGCGCGACCGAGAATACTGAACTGCACACTGCCACTAACTGCCTGCCAGTGGTTGTGAGCCGTTTGCCACTGCTTGGCCGGTCCAATCTCGACTGATTGGTAAGTTCCCAACCTCTGCCCTTCGGCCAAAGTCACACCTGAGTTTTCCAGAACAAATTGGGTTTGTGCAAAAATACCGCTAAAAAATTGCACCCCGGTTTGCCGGAAACCCGGCGCTGTAAATTGCGCGTCGACATGAAATGATGCCGTTTGCCACGGACCGGCGCTTTCGCCTTCTATCATCCGATTCCGCCAAAAATAAAGGTGCTTCAGCAACGCGGCCGGCAGTTGCCAACTGGTGCGCAGACGTTCTTCGGGAATTGGCGGTGAAATAATTTTTGCCGGACTATTGAAATCCGCAGAAGTGTCGACCTCAAAAAAATAGCTGCGGGTTTTCAGCGCACGAATAGAAGGATTATAAATTCGTAGAATCGGCCGATTATCTTGCACCAAAGCAAAATTAACGGGCGCCGCCACGGTGGCGGCAGCAGGCGCAAAAAACAGCGTGCGCTCCGCAACGTTATTTGCTTCGTTGTCTTCGGTAATTCTTTGGGAGCGATCCACTTCGCTGCGAATGCGATAATCGCCGCGGCTG
>CAYUVM010000777.1:0-2419 GCA_964447935.1 uncultured Cytophagia bacterium
GGCGTTCCGCCGCCGCAAGCGGCAGCGTTTCAAGAATCGCCAGAATATTTTGCTCGACCGTCAGCCGCCGGAAAATGCTCGGCTCTTGTGAGAGATAACCAACGCCGAGCCGCGCGCGCTTGTACATCGGCAATTTGGTGATCTCAATGTCCCCTAAAAAAATTCGCCCATCCGTCGGGCGCACCATTCCAGTAATCATGTAAAACGTCGTCGTCTTCCCCGCGCCATTCGGACCGAGCAAGCCGACGATTTCCCCCTGCTTCACCTCAATCGACACACGATTCACCACCGTGCGTTTGCTATAGGTTTTTACCAAGCCTTCCGACCGCAACGCACTGTTTTTTGACAGGCTGGAAGCGCGCGCTGGTGACGAGTCTGTTACAATCCCTATCTCTGCGCTTTGTGAGTGCATCTATGTAATATCAGCGATTCTATAGAAAAATGCAAGCCTTAATATTCAGCGTGACAAAAAATACTTTTTTGCGGCTTGCTTTTTGCATCTAACCGTATCAAAATCGTTGCGTTATCACAGGCGTTGTCGTTTTCAGTCTGGGTTTTTTCGCATGCGCCAACATGAATTTGCTTCATTTTTTATTCTATTGACCTTTTCGATGCTACAAATTTAAAAACGCTTGCCTATTGATTTGGGGTTGTCTCCTTCGTCCCCGCCGGCCAATATCTTCCTGTCGATGAACCGGGGTCACTTTCGATCAACACCCTTTTCAAAATTTGATTGTCCACAAAGAGCGTGATCTTATCGCCCTGCACGCGCACTTTACCCTGTTCTTTGCCTTCTTCAATCACGTGATAAACGCTGGTGGCCGTGCCTTCAACGAGAATCTTTTCGACTTTCTCGTTGCGCAACAACATCGTAATTTCCTGGCCGGAAATATTATTGATCCGCTTCCCAACGGCGAGGGTATCAATTGTCGAAGTCGCTTCGGCGTTTTTCACCACGTGGGCGCGTTCCAATTTTTGTTCTTTTAAAAAGAGATCAATGCGCTCGCCCGTGAGTTTATCGTTGTCTTGCCACGTGACCGGGCTGAGGCGCAGTTCCATTCGCTCGGCCTCGCGAAAATACTCGGCTTCACCGCATTCCGCGCGCGTGGTGTTGCGGGTGATTTTAACGTTGCGTGAGACTTTGGCGCGTTTGCCGCCGTCAAAAAGTTCGATGCGCTCGCCGGTGATGCGCATGGCTTCTTTGTACAAGGAATCAAACTCGACAAACACCGGATTGATCGTGGCGTCGGAATATTCTTGGTCGCGTAGATAAACGAGATGTCCGCACGTCAGCCGCAGGCGCCGCTGGCGATTGGTGAGGACAACGCTGCTGTCGGCAATCGCCATGCGTTCCTTTTGGAAATAGGTGACGACTTTGGCGCGCAACAAATTCGGCCCGTCTCCAAGCGAGACTTTGCCTACCGCGCGTTGCTCTTTGCGGTCTTCAAAATAGAACACTTCATCCGCATGCAACCAGCGTTTGCCGTCACGCATGCGTACATTGCCGGTAAAAACGGTTTTCTTCTCGGTGGGAATTTCGCGAGCGCGGTCACACGTCATCGTCGCGCTATCCTGTGCAAATTCAACATTGCCAATCAACTCGCGAATGAGGCGGCCGTTTTCTTCAAAACTAATGGCAGAGTCCGCATGCACCAAACGGAGTTTTCCCGCCGGATCGTTTTGCGCCAGTAACGGGAAGACCCCACCGAGTAACAACAAAATTGTCGCAAAACTTTTCATTCTTCCTGCCCGGGTAATTAGTTTATGTCCAGCGAATCCGGCGCTGGGTCCCGCCCTTGTCCGGCTCCGGTTAAATCAATCTTCTTTTGCGAAACGCCGCTTGGCCGGCGAATCGACCAAACTTTTAAGTTTTGATCCGAGATAAAACCTTGTCCATGCAACGTATCGCGTTCAGCCGTGGCAATCGTCACAACCTCATTCGAGACGATTTTTTGCCGCGTATTTTCCCATCGCAGGCGCGGCGTCCAGACCGTCATGCCGCTATCCGATTTGACCACAACCTTGCCGATCGCTTCGACGTCGTTATTTTCTTCATACAGCACCCCGCGTTCGGCAACTAAATTGGAAGTGTGCTGACCCATCGTGTTGTAAAAATCGACCACAATGCCGCCGTCAAATTTCGTTTCGCGCCGCTTTGAAAATTTTTCCATATGCGCATATTGTATGATCGCCGAGGTTCGGCCATTGCTCGTCACCGTAATGCGGCTGTTCCAGCCTTCCTGATCCGGGCCTTCATAGTTTGGTGGCGTCACGGGCGGCTGCTCTTGCGATTTGCAGCCGAGGCATAAAAAAATCAACCCGCAAAGCAAACTTTTTGTGAACATTGCTATATTTCTTGATTTTTTATCCGAACTATTCGTAAAAATCTCCATACTCTTTATAATCAACGAATACCTGC
>CAYUVM010000778.1:0-2405 GCA_964447935.1 uncultured Cytophagia bacterium
TATTTGCATAAACGGTTTACTTACAAACCAACAGCGAACGCAAAAAACTCACACTGCGGTAGTGAACGGACGGCAACATTTGAACTTATTTCAGCACTACCGCGCAATGCCCACAGCGTTTCGCGTTGACTGGAATGGTCATTAAACATTCCGGGCATTCTTTGGTGGTCGGCGCGGCGGGCGGCGCATCTTCTTTGCGCTTGAGACGATTCATGGCGCGAATCATCATAAAAATGGCAAACGCGACAATCAAAAAATTGATAACCGTGTTAATGAAAACGCCGTATTTCAAGTAAACCGACTGCGCCGGATCGGCCGCTTCTTTGAGGGTGATCATCAATTTGCTGAAATCGACGCCGCCCATTAACAAGCCGAGCGGCGGCATCAGAACATCATTAACAAACGAATTGACAATTTGCCCAAAGGCACCGCCGATAATCACGCCCACGGCCAGATCAACGACATTGCCGCGCATAGCAAATTCTTTAAATTCTTTCAGCATCGACATGTTTTCCTCTTCCTTCCCTTAAAATTTAACCAACCCTTTAACGGCTACAAACTGACATGAGAACAAAGCGAAGCTCCACCTTCGGCTTCCGCAGCGAAGGTGGAGCAGGGTCACAGATTATTTCAAGCGGGCAAATTCGATGCGGCGATTCTGCTGCCGTCCCTCCGGCGTCGCATTCGACGCGATCGGTTTGTCCGGTCCGAAGCCTTTGGTCGTCATCCGTTGCGCGGCGATACCTTTTTTCACCAACCATGTTTTCACCGCTTCGGCGCGCGATTGAGATAATTTCATATTCGCCGCCGCACTGCCTTGATTGTCGGTGTGGCCTTGAATTTCGACTTCGATTTCGGGATTGTCATTCAGCGCATTGAACGCGCGGGTTAAAATTTCTTGCGATGACGCCGAGATCACCGCGCTGCCGGTTTTGAACACCACACCGTCAAGGACAATATTCTTGCCCACTTCAATCTTCAACGCCTGCGTTTCACGCGGTTTAATCATTTCTTGCTTTGGCGGCACGTCGTCGCTCACGTCGTTCGGATTCGAATTCCGCGCCACTTCCACACCGTCGTTCACCGAACCATTGTCGGTATCGGTTTTCAATGGATTGGTTTTGTAACGATTGACTTCTTCGCCGTCATTTAGGTTGTCGCCGTCGGTATCTGCTTTCAAAGCCTCGGTGTTCGTCGTCTTCACTTCGGCGCCGTCATCCAGGCCGTCACCGTCAGTGTCAGCCTTCACCGGATCGGTGCGATGCCGGTTGAGTTCTTCACCGTCATTCAAGCCGTCGCCGTCGCTATCCGCTTTCAATGGACTGGTTTTGTGTTTTTTAACTTCGTCGCTGTCGGAAAGGCCGTCACCATCCGTGTCTGCTTTCAGCGGATCGGTGTTATAAGTCAACACTTCTTCGCCATCATTCAAACCATCGCCGTCAGTGTCGGCCAATTTCCGATTCGTACCGCGCGCCTTTTCATCTTTATCCAGCAAGCCGTCCCCGTCGCGGTCTTTGTTGGCGCGAAAGAGTTTGGTTAATCCGACGGTGCCGGAGAGAAAAGCATCATCGCGGCCGGCTTCGGCACCGTCCAGGCGATCGCGAAGCGTGTAATGATAAAGGCCGCGAAAATCCAACGCCGTATTTTCAGAAATGCCCAAGCTAACGCCGCCGCCAAATGGGAAGCCGACAAAAGCGCGGTTGTGCGCGCTCAATTGATTTTGATCTTGCGGATCGACGCCGAGATACTCAAGGCCGCCGGCAAGATAGGGGCGAAAACTTTCAGTGGGAAGCAGCCCGAGGCGGCCCAACAAGCTCAAGCCGGTCAGCGTCGAGCGAAAATTCGTGTTTCCGGTTTCGCCCGCGATACGCCCGAGATTAAACGCCATTTCCAAAGAAAATTGATTGGTGAGATATGATTCGCCAAACGCGGCGCCCCACGGACGAATCTTTTTCGAGCTGAAATCATTGCCCTGATACTGGGTTACGCCACCACGCAAACCGATGCCGAGGGCGTCATCCAAATCCTGCGCCCACACCGCTGTTGCGATGAGATTGCTGGCCAAGAACAGTTTTAGTAATTTTTTGAACATCGTGCTTCCTCCTCTCTTGGTGCTGAAAAGTTTAACTGCATGACTTGCCTACTTCGCCGCTTTCACCCTCGCCTTCTCGAATTTCTTGCGCGCTTCGTCGGCGATTTTACTTTGCGGGAATTTGTCGATAACCAACCGATAATATTCAAGCGTGCGTTGATAATCTTTGAGTTTGTCTTCGCACAAATCTCCGGCCTTAATGGCCAATGCCGGCGCTTTTTCATTATAGGGAAAAGCTTCGATCATTTTGGCATATTGCTCGGCGGCTTTGTTGTAGTCCGCCAGCTTATCTTTGAATACATCGCCAATTTTC
>CAYUVM010000779.1:0-2405 GCA_964447935.1 uncultured Cytophagia bacterium
CTATGCAAATCTTGAGGTGCTTGCGACCAACATCATCAGGCTCACTACTAGTCTGCTCATTTTCCTTCTCCTCAAGTTATGATGTAAAAAGTAAGCCGGACGCTTCTCGACTCACGCTTTGCGTTTTATACTTCGGGTTTTCTTATTTTAGTTTAAATTGGAAAATATACACCAAATCGCGTTTATCCGCCGGAACAATGTCTTGCACCAGCTTTTCGACGTGGGTTTTGGTGGCGCCACTCGCGATGATGATTCCTTCCAAAATTCCAAACCATGCATTTTTGACGCCGCTTTCTTTGAGATGTTTTTTATAACTCGCCGCAGTGATTTTTCCCATTTCTTGATGATAGGCCAGCAGCAAGTTGCTATCGCGTTGGATCAGTTCGTTAATTTTTGCAGCGTGCTCTTCGCGGCTTGCCGGGGTGCGCAAATAAAATTTCAACAATTCAATATTGGTTTGCTCTTTAGCAACCGGCAGGTCAAAATTAGTGATGATACCGTGCTGCACTTTGGCTCTGCGGTAGGAATCTTCTATTCCTTCCTGCACCCCGCTGCCGAGATGAATATTAAATGGTGAGAGCAGGCCGTCATAAATAATTTTGTCCTGCCAGGGCAACAAGACGGTTTCAAGTAAAACCGGTAAATCCGAGCCGATAACATCAGCGAAGGAACTGTAGAGGCTATGTACACCATAAGCCTTCGGAGGCGAGTCGCCGGTGAGAAAAACCGCATACGCCTTAAG
Organism: uncultured Cytophagia bacterium; assembly: GCA_964447935.1. Lineage (GTDB taxonomy): Bacteria > Zhuqueibacterota > Zhuqueibacteria > Zhuqueibacterales > Zhuqueibacteraceae > Zhuqueibacter. The sequence goes on from CAYUVM010000779.1 coordinate 743, forward strand.
ATAACGCACGACATAAAATCTGCCTTTAATAAAATTTTTCCACGACCGCACGATTTCCAACTCTTTCGGTGAAAAACGCAGCGGGTTTTCGGCGGCAAAGGCATCGAACCAATCCCCCGCTCCATAAAGCGCGGCGCGAATATCATTGAGTTTTTTAAACGGGATTTGCTTAATGGCACCCGCCAATGTGGCGTTTTTGATCTGCCCGGTTTTGCGGGCCGTGTACAACAACAGCGGGTGATATAATTTATAGAAAAGCCTGATTTCAGCTTCCGGGAGTTTCATCACGAGCGCCTTTCAACGGAATGAATCGCCTCGCCCACCAATGGCGTCCGGTTTTCAAAAACTGCTTTCATCTTCCTCCAACGGCTGGCCGTTGCTGCGTCAAATCAATCGCGGCCTGCGTGGCAGTCATTGCCGCTTCGACGGCTTTGAGCAGTTTCGATTCTTCCACCGGCAGCCGTTCAAGATCATTGCGCTCAAGGCAATCGCGCAGGCCCGGTAAAGTGATGGCGGCGTAGCCGGTATACTCGCCGGGAGCGACCACTAAATTTTTATACCATGTCCGGCCGCGCAAACCTTCCAGGGAAATGAACGCCCGGTCGATGCTCATCAATTGTTCATTGAGCTTTTTTAAGCTGAGCGCTTCCAAATCACCGGCATTGGGCGCGAGCCGGCGCCAGCTCTCCGCCACTTTTGCCCAATCGTTTATTTTTTTGGCGAGATCATCCAACTGCGTAATGGGCTTCGCATTCAACTCTTTCAAACTCGCCTGCACATTTTTGACTTCCCGGCGCAATTTTCGCGCATAGGTCAACGGCTCAATCGGAAGCACCGGCCGGTCGGCCAGATGCATCGCCATCAAGCCGGCAATTTTCGTCATCGCGGCGTGATAGACAAACGTCGGATCCCCGAATTTTTCCATCCAATAAAAATTATCATACAACGCGTGATACACGCCGTATGGTCCGCCGAAGCTCATCGAAATGCACGGCACCCCGACGAAATCGAGAAACGCCGTAAAATCGGACCCGGCGCCGAGATCTTCGATATTCACCGCCAGCGTGTCGATCGTGCTCCAATTCGGCTCGGTTTTCTTTTTGGTATTTTCATTTTGCTGTTGCCACCAGCGGCTTAAAACACTGCGCCCGGTTTTGGGATCATCGACCATGCCGGCAATCTGCTGCACAAAATTTCGCAGCGTTGGCGAGGCGCCGACGTCGAAACGATCCCCGCTCACCGCCGCATCCATATTGATGTAGGCCACGACATTGCGTGTCGTCAACGTGCGGTGATGTTCCACCCATTCCGTCGAGCCGAGCAAGCCATACTCTTCGCCGTCCCAACTCGCAAATTGAATCGTGCGGCGCGGCCGGTAACCCTGCTTGACCATCTCGCTGAACGTACGCGCCAATTCCAACATCACGGCCGTGCCGGAACTGGGATCGACCGCGCCATATGTCCACGCGTCGCGATGGTTGCCGATGATCACGATGCTCTCCGGTTCTTCGGCGCCGCGCAGCGTTCCCATAACGTTCCAGATCGGCCGGATTTGATAATCCATTTGCACATTGAGTTCCAAAGCGACTGGACCGGGGCCTACGTGATATGCAAAAGGTAACCCGCCCTGCCAACCGCGCGGCACATTGGCGCCGGCGAGATG
>CAYUVM010000780.1:0-2400 GCA_964447935.1 uncultured Cytophagia bacterium
AGCGTGGAGTAAGTGCCTATTTGCAAAAGCCCTTCGGTTTGCGTGAACTGGCGATCATCATTGAAAATATTTTCATCATTCGCGATATCAGCCAGCGCAACCGGCTTCTGCGCGCTGAGGTTGAAGCCACGCGCGATTATTTGACCCTGATTCTGCATAATGCGCCGATCGGCATTTTTTCGACGGACGCGCACGGCCGAATTCGCAAAGCCAATCCCATGCTGTCGCAGTTGCTGGGTTTGTCAATGGAAACGCTGCTCAGCGGCGATGTTTTTGCGCATGAGACGCTCAAGGAAACCTTTTTGCGGACGGCGGTGGCCCGGGTCAATACCGGGCAGAAATTGTGGCGGGCGCAGGATTTTATTTTTCGTAAAGCCGATGGCCAAACGCTCGTTTTGAATATTCATGCCGTGCCGCTCTGGCAAACCGAAAATAAGATTGACGGCGTGCTCGGTATCGTCGAAGATGTCACCGAGAGTCAGAAACATGACTATCAACTGCGGATGCTCACCACCATCGGTCTGGCGCTGCAAAGCGCCATCAATCTGGATGAGTTGCTGCATTTGATTTTGACCGGCCTCACCGCGGGGCCGGCGTTGGGTTTTAACCGCGCGATGATTTTTTTACCGGATACCGGCGGTTTTTACCTCACAGGCCGAATGGGCGTGGGGCCGGATGATGGTGAAGCGGCGCGGCGGATTTGGGAAAAGCTCAAAGACGAGCACATTTCACTGGAAGATTTTTTGGTCAAGTACGGCAAGCGCCGGCCGGAGCCGGATGATCCATTCAATAATCGCGTGCGCGCGCAAAAACTGTTACTCACCGCTGAAGATTCGGATTTTGTCGCCACGATTCGCCGCAAGCGCCACTATCGCGGCTTGCCGGAGCAACAGGTTTGCGCAAACTGCGGGCAATTTTTTGAGAAATTGACGCTGCGTGATTTCGTCGCCGTGCCGTTGGTCGCGAAAGATCGGCTCATCGGCATGATCATCGCGGATTATCTTTACAGCCAGCAGGCGATTACTGACGACGCCATTAAAGCGCTGGAAATCTTCGCGAACCAAGCGGCGCAGGCCATCGAACGTGCCGATGCCAACCAGCGCTTGGAGCAGGAAAAGCATAAACTCGAAGCGGCGTACAAAGAGTTGCAAACCACGCACGAGCGTTTGGTGCACGCCGAACGCTTGGCGGCCATTGGCAATATGGCCGGGCACGTCGCGCATGAAATTCGCAATCCGCTGGTGGCTATTGGCGGCTTCGCGCGCTCATTACGGCGCCTGGCTAAAGACAATCAGTCGATTTTAAGCGTGGCCGAAATTATTGCCGAAGAAGTGATGCGGCTTGAAAAAATCCTGGCCAACGTTATGCTTTTCACCAAATTTCCGCAGCCGTCGTTTCAATTGGCCGATTTAAACGCGATTATTGAGGAAGCCGCCAATTTATTGCAAGCCGAAGCCGAGCAGAGCCATGTGCAGTTGGTGAAAACTTTGGCGGCCGATTTGCCCAAGCTGTTGCTCGATCCGATTCAAATCAATCAAATGCTGGTTAATTTGCTGCGCAACGGCATTCAATCTATTGTTGAATCCGGAGTCGTTGAAGTCTCGACGCAGTTTCTCGCGCCGCAAGAAGTTTTGCTGGTGGTGCGTGATACCGGCAGCGGCATTCCGCCGAATGTTTTGGAAAATGTGTTTAATCCATTTTTTACGACCAAGCCCGATGGCACGGGCCTCGGCTTGCCGATTTGCCAGCATATCGCCGGCGATCACAGCGGCCGGATTACCGTGGAATCGCAAGTGGGACAGGGAACCACTTTTTCCATTTACCTGCCGCTGCCACATCATCAAACCCTTCCCACCAATGGACTGTTGAATAAATCATTAACCCAGGAAATCGCCGCGTGAAAAAGACAACTCGAGTCTGGTCCGTTTTTTTGGTGATCAGCATACTTGCTATTCCTTCTGCCATTTGGAGCTGGGGCTACTTTGCGCATAAATGGATTCATCGGGAGGCTATCAAACTGTTGCCGCTGCCGTTGCAGAGTTTTTATCAAAGCGCTGCTGACTCCATTATTGAGAAAGCGATTGAACCGGATTTGCGGCGCCGGCGCGTGCAGAATGAAGAGTTTCATCATTATATCGATATTGACCATTACGGGCGGTATCCCTTTACGGAAATGCCACGTGATTATGCCGCGGCGGCGAAAAAATTCAGCGCCGATACATTACTGAGCTACGGCGATGCCCCGTGGCAAATCGCGCGCGTGCTGGATTCTTTGACGGCGGCCATGCGCTCTGGAAAAACGAAGAGTGTCATTCAGTTTTCCGCGGACCTCGGACATTACGTCGCCGATTTGCACATGCCGCTGCACACTTCGGAAAACTACGATGGCAAAACCTCCGG
>CAYUVM010000781.1:0-2396 GCA_964447935.1 uncultured Cytophagia bacterium
ACTGATTTAATCGCATTTCATGCCCAACATAAATTTCTGCTGCTGGCGCATCACGAAAAAAACTATCGAGAAATGGGCCAGTTAGTTGCCGCGGGAAAATCACAGCCGCCCCAAGAACTGTTGGCGCGCTATGAGGAGCTTTATTTTACGGCGCTCCGCCACCCGGCGCCCAAACGCAAGCACACGAATGTTCTGCAGCATTTGGCCGGATATTTCAAAAAACAACTTGATGAAAAAGATAAGCAGGAATTGCATGCCACGATCAACGACTACCATCAAGACCTGCTGCCGCTCGTGGTGCCGCTGACCCTGATTCGACACTATGTCAAAAAATTCGATGTTCCGTATTTGCAGGATCAAGTTTATTTGCATCCGCATCCCAAAGAATTAATGTTATTGAACCATGTTTAAAAATAATGTAAGTGCAGCTGGACTTGCGCTCAACGAGTTTTCTAATTTAGCAGAATCGCACCGCCCAAGTTCGACTTCGCCCATTGCTTCGAATTTTATTTATTCTTCGATTATCCGTGCGCCTCTGGAAAAAGTTTGGGTGTTGTATGCGGATGTGAATACGATCAACCGCATCAGTCCGGCCTTTGCACGGGTGATTTTCGAGCGGGTTGATTTGCCGTTGGGTGCCGGCTCGGAAATGATCTTTATTGGAAAATATCCACCGCGCTTACGTTGGCATGCGCGGATTGAAACTTTTGTTGAAAATTCATATTTTGTCGATGTGCAGATAAGTGGCCCCTTTGCTTTTTGGCGGCACCAACATGTCTTCAAATCGCACGGTGAGGCAACCGAGATGATCGACCGGGTTTCGTTTAGCCTGCCCGGCGGCCGCTTCTGGAACCAACTTGTGGCCCCGCTCATTGCAATGCTGCTGCATTTTTATTTTCGTTATCGGCATCGGCAAACGCGCGCGCTTTTGAAATCATAAATACTACTGTGAAAGAAAATCCAGTCTCCACCAAACTCAATCTTGCTGCCCTGCGCCAGCGCAAAGCGTTTCTTCCGCCGCCGGATCGCCAAAACGCGTTTGATCCGATGCATAAACGTATCGTGATCTTGCGTCACGGCGAGCCGGGCCCGAATGCCCGTTATGTGCTTTACTGGATGCAGATCCATCGCCGTGCGCACCAAAATCAAGCTTTAAATTTCGCCATCGCCCAAGCCAACCAATTAAATCTGCCACTCGTTGTTTACGAAGGTTTGCGGCCGGATTACGATCAAGCCAATGACCGCATTCATCAATTCGTAATCGAAGGCGCCATCGACAATCAAAAAGATTTTGCTAAACGCGGCATCCGCTACTGCTTTTACCTCATGCCCGATGCCGCCAACGGTAATCATCGCGCCGTGGCGCAATTGGCGCAAGAAGCGGCGTTGCTCGTTACGGATGATTTTCCGGCTTTTGTGGTGCCCGGCCACAATCGCGCTATTGCCAAACAAGTGGATTGTCCGGTTTATGCGGTTGATGCAAACGGCGTCGTGCCGATTCGCGAGATGAAGCACGAAGAATACGCGGCGCGCACGATTCGTCCGAAAATTCATCGTTTGCTGCCGGCGTATTTGTGGCCCTCAGAAGAGATCAAACCAAAAATCAAAAGCAGCGATCTTCAACTTAATTTTCGCGAAGAAACACTTCTTGAGCGGGCTGATCTTGCGGCGCTGCTGCGTTCGACCAATATTGATCACGCCGTCCGACCTTCACCAATTTATCGCGGCGGCCGCCTTGAGGCTTTGCGACGTCTCAAAATTTTTATTTCGGCGCGGCTGCAGAATTACAATACCGGCAGAAATATTACCGGCGAACATTGGACCAGCGAGCTATCGCCCTATTTGCATTTCGGCCATATTAGCGCGTTGGAAACAGCGTTGGCAGTTTTACTTGCAGACGCACCGGATGCCTGTATTGATGCGTTTTTGGAAGAATTGATCGTTCGGCGCGAGCTGTCTTACAATTTTTGCCACTTCAATCCCCAACATGCCGCTATCGAAGCGTTGCCGGCATGGGCGCGTCAAACGATAGTGGCGCACGAAAAAGATTCGCGGCCTTACATTTATTCTCCAGAACAATTCGAAGCCGCGGCCACTCACGATGAAGTATGGAACCTTGCACAGCGTGAATTACTGGCGACTGGGAAAATTCACAACTACGTGCGAATGTTGTGGGGCAAGAAAATCATTGAATGGAGCCGGACGCCGCAAGAGGCGCTGGCGACGATGATTCGCTTGCATCATCGTTATGCGTTGGATGGCCGCAATCCCAACACCTACACGGGAATTCTCTGGTGTTTCGGCAAGCATGATCGCGCGTGGGGGCCGCAACGCCAAGTCTTCGGGCTTGTACGTTACATGACTTCGGATAACACGCGGCGAAAAATTAATTTCCC
>CAYUVM010000782.1:0-2393 GCA_964447935.1 uncultured Cytophagia bacterium
TGTCGCCGATGGTGAGATTGCCTTTGACGATGTCGCCCTGCAAAATTTCCGAATTAAGCCCGATGCTGAGGGTTTGATGCGGATACGTGCTCAAACTGACATTTTCATGAATCTTGACATTTTCGCCCAGCACGACATTGCCCTCGAGGCGCGCGCGATTTTTGATGATCACGCCCTTATTGAGTTTGACTGCCGGGCCGATATAAACGCCTTTGCCGATTTCAATATCCAGCGGGGCGCTGGTTTTATCCATTTCGATAATTTGTTCAATGACTTCATCGGCAATAAAAAAATCATCTTTATCATTGATCATAATCAAATCTTTGAGACGATCATACGCTTTGTCGCGCGCAATTTTTTCCATTTCCTTTAGCACGCTTTTATTGTTGAAGCCGAGCACCGTGCTGGGATCTTTGGCGAGCGAGGCGCGCACCGTCAAGCCGTTGTTGTTGAAAATCGAAATTAAATCGGTGACGTAAAGCTCGCCCTGCGCATTATTCGTTTGCAGCGTTTCGATATAATGCATCAACGGCTGCGCCTTGAAAGCGTAGACGCCGGTATTGAATTCGGGCAGATTCAACAATTCTTCCCGCGTAAAACTATACTGGCGGTGATTATATTCGGCGCGATACGGCTGGTCCGGCGCCATCGCGAGAATATCGCGATGCTCGCGAATTTCAATCACTTTGCCGTGATCTGCGGTGGAGGGTTTGCCGTCAACATCATGCGCCGGCACGCGAATGATGCGGCCGTAATAATTCTGCGCCGGATCGCCATGATAATCGGCCGTGAGCACGATCATGTCGCAGGGATTATTTTCAAAATCTTTGCGGAAATCTTGCACGGCTTCACGATTCAGCAAGCCCATGTCGCCGGGAAAAACATAAATGGCGCCGTTATAATTCGAGGCCGGCAGCGCCTGCAAACCCACCCGCACGGCATCGCCGGTGCCACGTTGATTGCCTTGATATTCAAACACGCGGCCTTCCGCTTTGCCGAGCGCTTCGGCCACTTCGAGCGCTTTGATGCCGACAACCAGAATCAAATTGCTGACGCCGAGGCCGTCGCGCGCCGAATTGGCTACGCGCGTCACCGTGGGCACGCCCCAAATGTCGTGCAGCATTTTGGATTTCTCGGATTTAATCCGCTTGCCGTGGCCGGCAGCGAGAATCATCGCCACCGCCGGTTGTTGCGCGTCAATATGCGAGGATAATTCTTTGAGCTGCGTTTGTATTTCGCGAGAACGTTCCATGAGTCAAGCCTCTTCGTCAAGTTGTCAGTGCGGTTGTTGTCATGATGAGGTTAAGGTTGGGCTAAAATTCTGCCAGTTCAACCTGTGGCTTAATTTGGTCCTTGCCAATCAAGGCCGGCCAATAAGAAATAATTTCGGTGGCTTTGGGACGGCCGCCGGCAAATCCCGTCACCCCGGGCGGGCCGCTGGTAACCAAGGGCACGATCTCCATGCCGAAGCGATTCACTTTGGCTTTGTCTTTATCTTTCACCCCGACGCGCAACACCACTTCCGGCGGATCGATGGCCGGCACAATGCCTTCATGACAAACGCCGGCGCCGAGAAATTCGACACATTTATTTTCGGCGGCGAATGTCACGCCGTCGAGTTCAAGCCGTTGCCAAATAATATCGGCGCACAAACGGGCTTTGGCCAGCGCTTCGGGGCCGGCAATGGTCAATTGCCCAATCGCTTTATAACCGTTTTCATAACTCACGCTGACCTTCAAAAACTTCGTCGGCGTGTTGCCTTTAATGCCATGCACGCGCACGCGATCCGTGCCCGCCGGCTCGAGTTGGATTGAAGTAAAATCGGCGATCACATCGGGCGTGAGATAGTTTTTCGGATCGCCCATTTCGTAAAGCAGTTGCGACGTGACCGTATCGATGCTCACTTGGCCGCCGGTGCCATTGTGTTTGGTAATAAAAAATTCGCCGCTCGGATGCGCTTCGACAATCGGATAACCGATGCGCGCAAAATCCACGATCTCGCGCCAGTTGGTGTAATTTGCGCCGGTGCATTGCGCGCCGCATTCGACGATGTGGCCGGCAATCGTTCCCGCCGCGAGTTTATCGAGATCATCCGGCTTCCAACCGAACTCGTGAATCATCGGGCCGAGCACCAACGAAGGATCGGTGACGCGGCCGCAAATCACAATATCCGCGCCGCGATCCAATGCCTCCGCCACCGGAAACGCGCCGAGGTACGCATTCGCCGAAGTAATTTTGCCGGCAACTTCCGTGAGCGGGCGGCCATCATCGAGATTTTTTAAAATCTCACCGTGTTGTTGTAATTCCGCAAGCCGCGGCAAAACATCATCACCGGTTACCGTCGCGACTTTGATACCGGCGAGGCCAAGTTTTTTGATCACTTCGCCGGTCGC